>CALGJS010000364.1 GCA_937927835.1 uncultured Saprospiraceae bacterium
AAAAGTGCATTATAAAATGGATAGGTATTTTGGTGAAAGGGATAATTGGGTAGATAAAAAGAGCTAATTGAATTTTTTTTTTGAATTGATGTATGAGATACCTTTATGAAAAGGTATATTGACAACGTTAATTTTTTTCTAAAATTATTTTATCTCTTCAAATGAATAGAATTTTCATTGCTTTACTGAGCATTATCTGTTTTTCTTTTCTAAGTTTTGGACAACAAGCCAATTTGAAAAGTAATTTTTTAGATACCACAAATCTGAATAATATTACTTCAATTCTTGATTATGAAAATCAGATTATGAGTATGGTAGATAGTCTGTCTACTGAAGATTTGATCGACTATTATAAAAAGGGACTGAGCGCCTGCCAGGCAATTCAAAATGATACTTTAGCACGCATATTTGCAGATAATACCTTGAGAATGTATTTGTTTGAGAATGATATGACAAATATGGAAAAGTACGCCAGAATTGCTTTAGTGCATAGTGAAAATTCCGGAAAAGCTAAATTAATAGCTTATCAACATCTTACCCTTGCGACAAGTTTTTTGGGCGCAGATAATGTTACAGCGGCGATAGAGGAGTTTCTCAAGGTAATTGAAATCAGTAATCATCATGAGGTAAATAAAGAGTATGAGTACAGTGCGCTGATGAGTCTTGGTTTTTCGTTTTACCTTTTAGGGGAAATTGAACAATCTATGTTGTACCTGAAATCAGCTGAACGATTTTTTTTAGAAAATGAAAACAAGCATAAGGATATTTATTTAGCAAATATTTATGTCGGAATTGCGGGAGGATTCTTTGATCAGGAAAATAAAGATTCTTCTGATTTTTATATCAATCAAACCATTCTTGCGCTCCAAAGGGTAGAATCAGATACGTCGCTAAATAAAACACAGGTAGAAACAATTATAGCGGATATTTACTTTGACTTGATTGAGTACGCTCTTTTGGAAGATAAGATTTTTGAAGCAGGTATTTATTATGATAAAATAAAGGATTTTAAAATCTTTGACAGGGAAAGAAAATATATTATAGAAGTAGAATTTTTTCTCAAAAAAAATGAATTAGAAAAAGTAGAAGAACTGATTAGCAATCCACCAGAAGAACTTCCACTAGGCTTTGAGATTGATCTTTTAAAATCCACTGCATCGTATTATGAGAAAATAGGAAATCATAAGAAAAGCCTATCTTTCTTTAAACAATATAATGAGAAAAAGGTAGCACAAATGAAATCTCAACAGATCAAATTTTCAACCTATACCAAGGAAAGAATTGAATCTGTTAATCAAAAGGGGGAAATTGAAAAATTAACCCAGGAGAAAACTTTTCAAAGTAAATTGAATAAGGTGTCAATGTTTATTCTTGCATGTTTGGGAGGGACTATTGCGCTTTTGATTTATGTTTTTTTTCAAGCTAGAACAAAGAACAGATTATTGAATAAAAATATAGAAGATGAAAAGACGATTAAACTCCAACTTCAACAAATTCAACAAGTTGAGCACGAAAAAAATAAACTTTTTACCAATATTGCACATGAATTACAAACTCCTTTAAGTATCATCCAAGGTTTGAGTAAACGGTTATATCATTCAAATGAATTGACCGGTGATACTGGCGAAGCGTTACAAATTATTAATAAAAATAGTCGATACTTATCTGAAAAAACAAACCAAATACTTTCCATCGATTTACCAAGTCAAGATGATTCCTCTTCAGGATTTTTATGGTTCTCATTATCTCACTTGTTAGAATATGTTTTACCGGAATTTTACTTTCTGGCAGAAGAAAAATCTATTAAAATACATGAAATGGATGATTTTGACTCTGAAATTTTCATTTATTCTGATGTGAATAGAATAACAACAATTTTAAAAAATATATTGTCCAATGCTATCAAATACACAAATAAAAATGGTAGTATTTCAATTAGGCGGGCAGTAAAAAATAGCGACTATTATGAAATTATTATAGAAGATACTGGAAGAGGTATTGCAGAGGAGAAACTCCCTAATATTTTTGATAGATATTATCAAGTGAGTACAGAAGCAGAAGGTGGTTTTGGATTAGGATTGGCAATTTGCCAGGAATATATCAAAAGCTTAAAAGGTAAAATTGAAGTAACTAGCACCCTTGGAAAGGGAAGTTCTTTTTTTATACAAATACCTAAAATAATACCTGATGATTTATCTGAGAATAGAGAAATCTATCAATTTCCTCAAAACGATTTTCTCAAACAAAAAGCACTGGATAAAAAAACGGAAAGTACAGCTCATACAGAGCACCACTTACTAATTGTAGAAGATAATATTGATATTTTGTAAATATCTTAAAACCATCTTAAAAGATGAATATAATTTAGCATTTGCGCATAATGGATCTGAGGCATTAGACTATTTGAAGATCAATATGCCTGATTTAATAATCACCGACTGGATGATGCAAACAGTAGATGGATTAGCATTAGTTCAACGCTTAAAAAAAACCAAAGAGTTTAACCATCTTCCGATCTTAATGCTGACTGCAAGAAGTTTGCCTTCAGATAAAATTAAAGCTTTAAGAGTTGGAATAGATGATTACTTGATTAAACCTATTGAGGACAATTTACTCAAGGATAGAATAAAATACCTTTTGTACAATACCGATCAACGAGCAGAATTTGAACCTTCCATTCTTTCACCAATTTTATCTAAAGATGGTCAATCCCTCACCATATCAGCACAAAACTGGCTGTTTAAAATGGAGGAAATTATTTTTCCTTTGATTCATGATTTTGATTTAAATTTGGAACAAGTGGCTGCTTTAGGGAATACAAACGTAACCCAGCTTAATAAAAAAATGAAAGAAACTACTGGTCTAACTGCCAAAAAATATATACAAGAAATAAGGTATTGGGAGGCCAGGAGAATGTTAGAAGCAAAAGAATACGATTCTGTAAAGGCAATTTGTCTCTCAGTTGGATTTAAGGACCAAAAGAATTTTTCTAGAAAATTTAAAAAAAGGTTTGGGGTATATCCCAGCGAATATTTACAAGATTAATTAATGCTCACTCCTATAATTTTCCGCTCTTTTTTGGTTTTGCCTAACCATTATCTTTTTTGATCCCCCCCCATTCATAAGATTTCTCTGATTGATAGCCTTATTTTTGTGACCAATTTATTAATGAAAATTATTATGTGTAATAAGGTTCATTAGGTAATTAGTTAACCCCTTCATAAATCGAATTAATGGCATATTTTTTATTTGAAGCTGCCTCTAAAAAAATAATAATAAAAGTTAGTGTAGCGACTCTTCTAATATCCTCCTGCCTTCTAATCATTGATAAACAGTTTTTAAATGAACTTCATGCTGCTGCCATTTCTACTAATGAGACATTAAGTCTTTCTTCGTCAACCATGATCTCTGGTTTTTCTTCAGAAATATCATTCAGCGGTAGGGATGATTTGATGGAAACAAGTTTTTTCAATACCGCTTCCAGCTGCTGTAATCTCTTCGATTCAGGAGAAGTACTCGATAACCAATCCGCAGATTGGACAGAAGTTGGTACCGAAGTCATCGTGGGAAATGCTTATCCCTACGATAGTATTCCTTTTTCTGGTTATCCTGGTATTGGTATCAGCGGAGGTATTCGGGTTTTATCGTCTATCACTCCGGCAAAATGGTATTATGATTCTCTAAATACTTCCAATAACCCACAAGGAGATTATTTTCTGGGACCGGGGATAAGTAATTACTTCTGTGTTGTGGACCAAACGATTGATCCTTGTCAGGAGGATTTTACCGTATGTATTCACGCTTCTTCCACCTCGTCTTTTTCATTTACCGTTGAAACGTACAGAGGAACTTCTTCTAATGTTTCAGTCCTGGCTTCCACCAATATTACTCCCACCTCAACTAGTCATTTTGACTGGCAGGAATACTGCTTAAATATATCTGCTGCCAATGTGCCTGGCAACGCTCGGGATCTAATCGTATCCATAAATGGTACGGTATATCTTGATAATTTAAGAGTCGTTCCATTAGCTGGGGCTACTTGTTTAGTCTGTCCTCCTTCTGCAGATTGTGATAGCTTCCCTGCTCCTTACACTTGTAACAGTGCTACTATGCTTTTAAGTGGCTTATTACCATCAGGTGACGGACAGACGACCTCTTTTCCTTTTGGAACAGGAGCGCCAAATCCTGCTTCCTGTGGTCAATATTCAAATTATGGAGGACAAGGGTTAGTGGCTTGTAATGATCAGGATCTTCTATATATTGCCCGTTTTGAACCCACTATTGGGATTGATATTTGGAATATGCAAACTAACAGCCTGGAAGACTCCATTCTACTCTCTCTGGGAGAAATCTATGATGTAGTCTTGTCTTCAGATTGTTCCTACTTATATGTTGCTACAATTCAAGGTGTTGAAAGAATTGATTTAGCAACCAATACGGTTGATCAAACTAGACTTCGCGCTGACTTCGATGCGGTTGCCACCGGAGATGGAGAAACCTGGGGTTTAGATATCCACCCAACTACTGGTGAAGTATATGTCACCTTTGGATTGGGAAGTGACTTGGCTATTTATGGTGGTGGCGATCAGGAAACTTCAATTTTAAAAGTTGGAAATGACTTGCAAGGAACAATTACGGAGGTGGTTCCCAATGAATTGTATGGTACTTTTATGGGAATTAAATTCTTACCAAATGGTAATTTTTGGGTAACCTGGGATGGAGACGAACCGCCTGGTTTTAATTTTCCTTTTATACATTCAGAAGAAATTCGCTTATATGATGAGACCGGCAGTTTAATACTTAACAAACCTATTATTATCGGGGGAAATCAGGAGTTCTTCACGCAGCCGAATGATATTGCGTTTGGTCCTGATGGTAATATATATGTATCGACTTATGCGATGTATTCGGTAGTACGATATCTGCCTGCTACGGATATCTGGGAAGAATATCTTGGAGTAGGCCCATCTGGAAGTACAAGTAGTAATATAGCATTTCTGTGTGCAAGTGTTTTTTGTGACGAAATTTGTGGTAATGGAATAGACGACGACTTTGATGGGTTAATAGACTGTTCTGATCCGGATTGTGATTGCTGTGAAGCACAGGCGCCTGCTTTGATGAAAAATTAACGTTCAAAGATCACTTCTTGGGGCACCTGATTGAGAGAGTGTAGGGTGTTCCTTGAAGTGTGTCTTGACCTTTGTATAGCCTTTCCTGTCTGATAACTGCTAATTCAGATAACCATCTGAAGTCTGTGATAATTACTTGGATTATTGCGATATTCGGTTTGATGAAATATTAGGAAAATGGAATTATCAAATTCTTCCGATGAAAGCAATACCGGACACTTATTTAATCAGCGTCCCTAAGCAGAAATTTTAACCCTTTTAGTGTAAATTTAACACCCTAGCAAATAGGTCGAAGATCCTAAATTTCCGCCACCAAATAACTCGCTTGCTTAAT
>CALGJS010000365.1 GCA_937927835.1 uncultured Saprospiraceae bacterium
AAAAGAAGAATCGCTGTGAACGATATTCAAAAAGTGTATTTCATCGGGATCGGAGGTATTGGGATGAGTGCACTGGCGCGATATTTCAATGGACGAGGCGTAGCAGTTTTTGGATATGACAAAACTGCCACCACTCTAACCAAAAAGTTGGTAGAGGAAGGGATGATGATTCATTTTGAAGATGATACTTCACAGATACCGGAAGGAATTGATTTAGTGGTTTATACGCCTGCTATTCCGGATGATCATCGTGAGTTAAATTATTTTCGCAAACGTAAATTTCCGTTGAAAAAAAGAGCGGAAGTTTTGGGAATGATTAGTCGTACTCAACGTACCATCGCCATTGCAGGTACACACGGAAAAACGACGACGACTTCTATCCTTACCCATGTATTGCAGGAAGGTGGAGTCGATTGTACCGCTTTTTTGGGTGGTATTGCCAATAACTTCTCTTCTAATTATGTAGAAGGAAAATCAGATTGGGTTGTCGTAGAAGCAGATGAGTACGATCGTTCTTTTTTGCACCTAACCCCAGAAGTTGCGGTCATCCTATCAATGGATGCAGATCATCTGGATATTTATGGTGCGGATGAAGAAGTAAAAAATGGATTTAGAATTTTCGGATCTCAAGTAAAAGATCATGGAAAATTATTGGTTAACCAAAAGTGGATAACCGAATATTTGACAAAAAATGAAGTTCAGGATAAAGTGAAAACTTATGGATTAGAACTAGGAGATTTTTATGCTACCAACATTAAAGTAGTGGATGGATATTTTGTATTTGATTTTAAATCAGAAATGTCCGATATTGCTAATCTCCAATTTAATTTACCTGGACACCATAATATCGAAAATGCCACCGCGGCTATTGCTGTTGCGTTGGGGTTAGGCGTATCCGTCGATGCCATTCGTCGGTCGCTCGTTTCATTCAAAGGAATAAGACGAAGATTTGAAATTATTTATCGTGATGAAAAAGTAGTTTATATAGACGATTACGCACATCATCCCTCCGAGCTTCGAGCTGCCATTCACGCAGCGAGAGTTTTGTTTCCAACTAGAAAGATTACAGGCATCTTTCAACCACACCTTTTTAGCCGAACCAGGGATTTTTTGACGGGATTTGCTGAAGTACTTAGCACTTTAGATGAAGTGATTCTGCTGGATATTTACCCAGCAAGAGAATTGCCGATTGCGGGTGTTACTTCCGAAGCCATTTATAAACTAATTACCAACGATGCTAAAGTATTAACGACTAAGCAAGCGTTGCTCGAATTATTAACTACTAGAGATCTAGAAGTTTTAATGACATTGGGCGCTGGAGATATTGACACCTTGGTTTTACCCATTAAAGAACAACTGACTAATGGCTAAGAAACAATTAAAGGACAATATGCTAGGCCGTATCTTAGCTTATGCGACGTTTTTTTTGGTAGCGGTGGTTATCGTTACCATGGTACAGCGAAAAAAATCCAACCGAGCTACCGATGTAGTTTTTGAAATAGAGGCGTTACGTTCTGGAGATTTTCTGATAAAGTCAGAAGATGTATTAGAAATAATTGAGCGTTCTTTTGGCCACGAGATCGTGGGAGAACCATTAGGTAACTTGGATATGGAACGAATGGAGCGAGTACTAGAAGAGGCGTCATTTATACTTTCAGCAGATGCTTATGTAGATGCAGAAGAAGTGGTGCATTTGGATATTAAGCAACGAGAACCGATTGTGCGAATCATGGACCGTGATGGACAGCAATATTATCTGGACCATAGCGGAGCCAAGATGGATTTGTCGGATCATTTTACGGCACATGTAATTGTAGCAACTGGAAATATTCCTCCGTACGATCCGGAGTTTCCAAGTGCAGATAACAATAATCTACGTGGCGTTTTCGAATTGACTAAGAAGATTCTAAAAGATGAATTCTTAGAAAATTTAGTTGGACAGATTCACGTAAGTCGACAAGACGAATTGCAGATGGTTCCTATCGTAGGAGATCAGCGGATCGTTTTAGGAAATATAGAAGAACTTGATGATAAAATATTCCGCTTAAAAACTTTTTATCATGAAGCCATGTCCCGAATGGGATGGAATAAATATAAGACAATCAATTTAAAATTTAGAAACCAGGTAGTGTGTAAAAAACGGTAACCAAAACTTTACAAAAGCCGACTCCCTACCAAAAAAAAGTACTATGATGGAAAACAAAAATTTACACGACGCCCCCGTTGTGGTAGCCCTCGACATCGGGACTACTAAAGTATGTGCCATTGCTGGCCGAAGGGACGCGAATGGTAAAGTCGAGATTCTTGCTATCGGCAAAGTAGAATCTGAAGGCGTTTCCCGCGGAGTTGTCTCCAACATCGAAAAAACTGTAAAAGCGATCAAACAGGCTATTGCTATCGTTGAACGCCAAACAGGGAAAGAGGTGAAGGTGGTACACGTAGGAATTGCTGGACAACACATTAAGAGTGTGCAACACAGAGGTATCCTTACCCGTGAAAGCGATCTTACCGAAATCGATGCAGCTGACATCCAAAAATTAATCACTGACATGTACAAATTGGTGTTGCCTCCTGGTGACAAGATTCTACACGTTATTCCACAAGAATACACCGTGGACGGCGAGCAGGGAATCACGGACCCAATTGGTATGTCTGGTGTTCGATTGGAAGCCAACTTCCACATTATCACTGGTCAGATTACTGCCTCTAACAATATTCACCGATGCGTGGAAAGAGTTGGACTTAAAGTAGCAGACATGACGCTGGAGCCGATTGCTTCTTCTGAAGCTATTCTGAGCCACGAAGAAAAAGAAGCGGGTGTTGCATTAGTAGACATCGGAGGTGGAACTACGGATATCACTATTTTTCACGAAGGCATTGTACGCCATACGGCAGTAATTCCTTTTGGTGGAAATGTGGTAACTCGAGATATTAAAGAAGGATGCATGGTTTTACAAGACCAAGCAGAAAAATTGAAACGTAACTTTGGATCTGCTATGTCAGAAGAAGTTTATGATAATAGAATTATTACTATCCCTGGATTGAAAGGACGAGAACCAAAAGAAATCTCTGAAAAGAATCTAGCCTTGATTATTCAAGCAAGGGTAGAAGAAATTCTTGACTATGTAATTTGGGAAATCAGAAAGTCTGGTTTTGAACGTAACCTCATCGGTGGTATCGTACTGACGGGAGGTGGCGCTTTACTAAATCACTTAGACAAACTTACAGAGTTTCATACCGGTATGAGTTGTAGAATTGGTATTCCTGTAGAGCACCTAGGACATGGTTATACGCAAGAAATTTGTAGCCCAATTTTCGCGACTGGTCTTGGTTTATTGTTTAGAGGAATTAGCGATGTAGAACGCGGAATCATCGATTATTCTGATTACGTGGAAGCACCAAAAGAAGAAGAAGCACCAGTTGTTGAAAACGAAACACCAGCAGTTGAAGAAGATGCAGAAGACAAAGAATTAGTGGGAGCCAACTCAAAAACTTGGTACGATAAATTATTCCGAAAAACCAAAGAGTTTTTTGAAACTGGAGAAGACAAAGAATTTTAAAATTAATTTTCTAAATTCTGAATTGATTGCTTAGAAAGAACCAATTGAAAACTTTTCATTAAGAAACATTTAAAAAATAATATTATGCATTTTGATTTGCCAAAAGAAGAAGCATCTATCATTAAAGTCATCGGAGTCGGTGGTGGTGGTAGCAATGCTGTAACCCACATGTATAACCTCGGAATTCACGGAGTGGATTTCGCTATTTGTAA
>CALGJS010000366.1 GCA_937927835.1 uncultured Saprospiraceae bacterium
ACTCGTTTAGAACGAATCGCTTTTCCAACTCCTTTTACAATCAAATCAGCCGCTTCATTCCAACCTAAGTAGCGGAACATCATTTCTCCTGAAAGGATCACAGAACTTGGATTCACTTTGTCTAGCCCGGCATACTTAGGGGCAGTACCGTGTGTTGCTTCAAAAATTGCAATACCTGTATCGTAATTGATGTTTGCACCAGGTGCAATTCCAATTCCTCCTACCTGTGCAGCAAGTGCATCTGAGATGTAATCACCGTTTAAGTTAAGCGTTGCGATTACAGAATATTCAGCAGGTCTTAAGATAATCTGCTGTAAGAATGCATCTGCAATAACATCTTTTACTAAGATTGCTCCTTTAGCCAATGCCTTTTCTTGCATTTTGTTAGCTTTCGCTTTTCCGCTTTTAGCAGCAATTCTATCGTACTGTGCCCAAGTCCAGACTTTGTCGCCATACTCGCGCTCCGCTAATTCATAACCCCATTCTTTGAATTTACCTTCGGTAAACTTCATGATATTTCCTTTGTGTACCAAGGTAACTGAAGGAAGACCTTCTTTGATCGCATGCTCAATAGAAGCACGAACCAAACGCTCTGTTCCTTCTTTTGAAACTGGCTTAACCCCTAAAGAAACGGTATCAGGGAAGCGAATACCTTTGGCCTTCATATCCTCGATTAAAAACTTTCTTAGTTTTTTAAGTTTTGCAGTACCAGCTAAATATTCAATACCAGCATAGATATCTTCTGTATTTTCTCGGAAGATTACCATATCTACATCCTGTGGACGCTTCACTGGAGATGGAACACCTTTAAAATATACAACTGGACGTACACAAGCGTATAAATCTAGTTTTTGTCGTAATGCTACATTTAAAGAACGAATACCTCCACCTACTGGTGTAGTAAGTGGGCCTTTGATGGCCACCTTGTTCTTTTTGATCTCCCGTAGAGATTCAGTAGGAAGCCATTTGCCTGTTTTGTCAAATGCTTTTTGTCCTACTAGGATTTCTTGCCAAGCAATCTTACGTTTTCCTTTGTAAGCTTTCTTTACCGCTGCATCAAAAACTTTAATGGCAGCCGCCCAAATGTCCGGACCAATACCATCACCTTCAATAAAAGGAATAATTGGATTGTCTGGAACGTTTAGTACGTTATTCTTAAAAGTGATTTTCTGTCCACTCATTTTTTTATAAAATTTAGTGATTATATCGGTTAGTTAATTGATAATTAATTTTATCGAAAATTTCTGCAAATGTAGAAATTTTATTTCTTATATGGTCAATCTTCTTTTTAAAAAATAATTAACACCCTTTTCAAGTTATCTATACGTCTCAAGTATGACAACAGATTCGTATTTTTGCTGTTTATTTAAAGAAGTTTCTAAAAAACTTCAAAAAAACATATTCCTATGATGTTAAGAAACTTAACGCTTCTTTTACTCTTTATCAGTTCTTTAACCATTTCACCACTTCTTGCGGATAATGGCGGGCATAAAATTACAGTAGAGATTGAAAATTTCGACCAATCCGAAGCTTATCTTGCCGGCTATATCGGTGATACGCCTTATATCCTAGATACCGTTGCAATGAAAGACGGAGTTGTTGTTTTTTCTGGTGAAGAACATCTTGAGCCAGGTGTATATCTAATTGTACTACCTCCTGACAATAAGTTTATTCAGATTTTTATAGATCACCAAAACCAGCATTTCACTCTAAAAGCCAATTATGCTAAATTGGACGAGCAGGCTTTTACGATCACAGATTCTCCTGCCAATAAATTATTCTATGATTATGTAAATTTTTTATCTAAAAAAGGTCCTGAAGCTAGAGACTTACAAGAGAAAGTCAAAGCTGCCGAAGCAGAAGGCAAACCAACTGAGAAACTAGAAGAAGCATTAAATAAAGTCAATATTGAGGTAAAGACTTTTCAACAAGAATTGGTTAAAAATAATCCAGATTCGCCAGTAAGTACTTGGATCAAATTTGGTTTTGAAACAGATATCCCTGAATTTACAGGACCTGAAGGTGATGTGCAATTTCAACGGTATATTTATAGAAAAACACACTTTTTTGACAATGTCAACTTCGCCGATTCAAGTCTTTACCGCAATCCAATGTTGCAAAAGAAAGTGAATTATTATTTAAATCAACTTACTCCAGCAACACCTGATTCGATCATTGTTTCTTTAGATTATATTTTAAATAAAGTTAAACCTGTTGAAAAAACTTTCCGATACTACTTAAGCCAATTGCTAAATCAATATGCAGAAGAAGCACAAACGAAGATCGGAATGGACGCGGTTTATGTTCATTTAGTAGACAATTATTATGCTCGTGGAATGGCTCCTTGGGTAGATAAAGAAACTCTAGAAAAAATCAAGTTAGAAGCTCAACGCCGCCGCCCTACCCTAATTGGTCGACGAGCCATGAATATTGAAATGCGAAAAGAAGATGGTAGCAAGATTTCACTTTATGATATCGAAAGTAAATACACCGTCTTGTACTTTTGGCGATACGATTGTAGTCACTGTAAAAAGTCCACCCCACATGTCGTTGATTTTTATAATAAATTTAAAGACAAAGGCGTGAAGATTTTAGGGACTTGCGTAAAAATGAAAGAAAAAGATATGGAAGAGTGTTGGAAATATGTCCACGAAAAAGAAATGGAAGATTGGATCAATGTGGTAGATCCTGGAAACCTATCAAAGTTTACTGCTAAATACGATACTCGAATTACGCCAAGGATTTTTATTCTCGATAAAGACAAAAAGATCTTGATTAATAGACTCGGTGCAGAACAATTAGAAGAAGTGATGGATCAGATCATCGAAGATGACAATCGTAAGCTGAAAGAAAGCTTGGAGAAAAAATAAGGTTGAAAAAGCTATTGGCATTTTGCTATTAGCTATTGGCATCACTCAATCGCGAAGAAGCTAATGAAGTTTTTTATTTCTCCTAAAAAATAATAACTTTACGTAACAGATTATCAGAGAGCCGCTAATCAGATTTAATTAAGAGTTTTTCTAAACTTTAAAGGTCTGTTTAGCGGTTTTTTATTTACTACCAGCAGCTAAGGGTCAACAAAAGAATAACTTATTCTTTAATTGCCCCTAATCAAGACCTTGCTATAATTTTATAATGAACGAAAACTTAGATCCATCCGGCGAACATATCGAACCAGCTGATCAGCAATTGGAAAAGGCTTTACGTCCTCAAGCCTTAGAGGATTTTTCTGGTCAACCGAAGATAGTTGAGAACTTAAAGATATTTATTGCTGCGGCCAAACAACGAGGCGAGGCCTTAGATCATGTATTATTGCACGGCCCTCCCGGATTGGGAAAAACCACATTGTCCCATATTATTTCTAATGAACTCGAAGCCAATTTAAAGATGACTTCGGGACCTGTTTTAGAAAAACCAGGAGATCTCGCAGGACTGCTTACCAATTTAGAAGAAGGAGATGTATTATTTATTGATGAGATTCATCGATTGAATACGGTAGTGGAAGAATACCTTTATTCTGCTATGGAAGATTATCGAATTGATATCATGATTGATAGTGGACCTAACGCTCGAAGTATTCAAATCTCCCTTGAGCCTTTTACACTTATTGGCGCAACTACTCGAATGGGGTTGCTTACTGCTCCGATGCGTGCTCGATTTGGGATCAATTGTCATTTAGATTATTATGATGTTGCGATCTTAGAAAAAATCATCAAACGTTCTGCTGGAATTTTAGACGTGCCCATCAACACGCAAGGAGCGCAAGAAATTGCTCGCCGTAGTCGAGGAACACCTCGAATTGCCAATGCTTTGCTACGAAGAATTAGAGATTTTGCTCAAATAAAAGGTGATGGAACCATCGGAATTGAGATCGCTAAATTTGGGTTAGAAGCACTCAACGTTGATAGCAGTGGTCTAGATGAAATGGACAATAAAATCCTTTCTACTATTATACATAAATTTAAAGGAGGTCCGGTAGGAATCACGACGATTGGTACTGCGGTTGGAGAAGAAGCTGGAACGATTGAGGAAGTGCATGAGCCTTTCTTAATTATGGAAGGTTACTTACAACGGACACCTCGAGGTCGAGAAGCGACTGAAAAGGCATACCAGCACTTAGGCATTGTTCCACCATCACAGTCCAATACACTTTTTAGTAAATCTTAGAAAAGAAAAGAAAAGAAAAGAAAAGAATCCATCCTTTGAAACACCTGTCTTGACAACAGGTGTTTCATGGAACAGAAGGTATAATTAGGTTTGCAGTCAGAATAAGTAGATTTCCTCATGAGGATGAAAGTCTAAACGTTCTTGTAGGTTGATCAAAATAGGTTTAGGTTTTGAACGTTCGACTCAACAATTTAGATCAGAATCGTTTACTACGTGATGAAGTAAGATTTGCCATTAAAACAATTCCTCCTCCTAGTAAAAAACTTCCCGTCGCGATGTACAAAATAAGCATAGTCTTGTGTTTTGTAGGTTTGTAAATAGT
>CALGJS010000367.1 GCA_937927835.1 uncultured Saprospiraceae bacterium
TGCAAAAACAAATTCAAAAGAAATCATTTCGCTGGTAGGAGTAAAGTCAAATTCTAAAGAAGCACGATCTCGAAGATTATAATCATCACTTAGTAATTGCTCTAAATCTGGATCTTCGGCCGAACCTTGCATCCAATTACCTGTATTGTATTTTGCATTAGGTCCTACGGAATTTTCTACTCTACCCGTAGAAAGAATAATTCCTTCTTCCATATTGAGCGCATCCGTTCCACTTGAAAAGAAGCCAACACTTTCTTCATCTCCTTCGTACTGAATACTACCAGGTTCGACTTGAAAACAATCTCCTCCGATAAAAACAGTTTCAATGAGTTCCTCCACTGTGTACTGATCCAAACTAATTTCAATTCCTTGCGGCACAGTAGAAAAGGTATTACTTAGGTCTTTTGCTTTTGCGATACTTAAGGAAAGTAGTTGGTCTTGAGCACAAGTTGCGCCATTAACTTCCATTTCAAAGAAAGCATTATCGGATTTAAATTGATAAACGCCGGGTTCGACCAATATTAACTGATCATTTAGAGGAAGGGAGTTCGCTAGCGGCAAACAGCTACCATCTGGATTTGCAGGTAAAACAAATACGTGATAATTCGACTCAGGGGTCAAGTCCTCAAATCGGACCAAAGCCGAGCCTTGATCAAGCGAAATAAAATGTCGAGTAGTTCTAGCAGAGCAGACTACTGGTTCTTGTATGTTCAAAAGGGAATTATAATTTGTATCAGCAAGGACATTCCCTGCGATTAAAATTAATAACAGAAAAGTCCATCGGGTAGATGATACAAACATAAGCGGTTGTTGTTTTTGGATTTATTTTTTAAAAATAATCTTAAAATAAATCCTGGTGTTAGCAACTGATTTTACGTATTCTATTGGTACCTAACAGCTACGAAAATTAATAAATTCTGTGGTGTATAATTGATAGATTCTAATAGAATAAAACATTTCAAATGTCCTGTATTGTACTTAGGGTTTGCTTAGCGACAACTGATAACTTTTTAGTTTTAATTAATAAAAAATTACAGTTAGGGAAATAGATTTCTACTCCTATTTCGAGGCAAGTCCAAAATACTAGGACCATGTCTATAAGCATTCTTATAAACAAAAAAGGGTATCAAAAAATAAATCAGTGTGTGGTTTGTAGAGATTCTGGTTAGAAATCTCCTATAGCTTAATAAGCTAAAGAAAGGATAGCGGTGTAAAGCGACTATCTCTCAAAATCGGTTTTTGATTTATTAATGACTTCATAGTTTAGCCAAAAAGGCTAAGCCGTATAATTTTGTAGGGTAAAGATCTCAGTTCCAATAGAATCGCAGGTCTGATTAGACCTAAAAATGTGTGGTGTTGTTACAGCAATATCCAATATATCTAGTAACGAGGCCTAAAAATATTTAAATATTCTAATAAAAAGAAATGAATGGCTTTTTTTTTGGAATAATTAACGAATATATTTTTTATGTTGTTGATGAGTTGAAATTTAATTAGGCTTTTGTCTTCTAATGTTCAAAGGTTTATCACTACTTTTTGAGTTGGTTTTTATTACTTGTTACTTGCTGCACTCAATGGTGGTTAAGAGCAACCATAGTATTTTCAGGTTGAGTCTTGATTCAGGGAAGATGATACTGTTTTGGTTAATACTAGTAATAAGGCCATCGTCGTTTGTAAAAAAAGAAACCCCCGCAAATTGCAGGGGCCTTTAAAAAGAGGAAATAACTAAATCTTTATTGCGAATCTGGGGTTAAAAAAGAATTGCAATAGTATAATTTACCGTATCGTTCTAATTGACGACATAGGTGTTTTTTGCTTTTGGCCATTGGCTATTTGCCTTCTTCTATCGTCTACCTGCCGGTAGGCAGGCGGTCGAGTGAAGCAAATAGCCAATAGCAAAATGCTAATAGCCATTTTATAAGCTACTTTTAGTTTTAACCCCTGATTCGCATTATTTATACCTTTTTATAACCGGTACGTTAATCCAACACTTACGATGGAAGCACCGTATCCAACTTCTCCATAAAAACCTAGTTTAGAGGGAGTGATATATTTTAGTCCGATATAACCTGAGTAAGTAATTAAACTTCCTTCTTCGATTAAAATTCCTTCTGGTCGATTTTTCACTTCTTCGATATTCGTATCAATGCGAGAAAAATTATATCCCAACATTGCACCACCATAAAAGTCTACCTGTCCTTGCGTATAGTGTCCTTGTAATCGCAATCCAGTCAGGTAAAATTTATTTCGAAGTTTAAATTGATCTTCTTTAATCGTATTGCCATGAATATCTTTTGCATTACCGCTATAAGCAGTAGAAGAATATCCAAAATAGGCGCCTACACTAAAACAATCTTTGACTCGATAGTTAAGCACCACATTCACCGGTGGCGTTTCTGTTTTAGCATTTACGGAAACAAAAGTAGATAAGAGACCAATACCTGCTTGTAATTCAACTTGCCCAGCTTTGAAAGATAGGTCATTTTGACGACCATAATTTTGAGCAGTTAAAGATAGAGCAGTAAATAAAAATAAAGTAATTGTCAGTAGGGATAGATTCATTAGATTTTTCATAATCAAGATTTTAATTTGTAGTTTTAGTTTAAATAAGTAACGTATTTGGATAATTTGAAAACGAATCTTTAGAGGTAAGAATCCCCTTTCTTTATCCTGAGATAAAGGTAAAAATCCTATCAGAGATCAATTAAAATTCTGATTTAACGATAATATCCTAAAAAATAAAAAGGGTATCTTTTAAGGCAAACAATTTACTTCTTCCAAGAAGATATTTGCGCGATCAACCTCTGAAGTTGAAGTTGATTTTTCTACCTGATCAGATAGTGTTTCGGAAGCAGCGTAGCTACAACCATAACCAGGAGAACAGGCATTAAAAGATAATAATGTGAAGGTGCAAAAAAGCACAAGGGCGAGAGACATCTTTTTCATAGCTTTAGGTTTTAGTTTCAGTTTTAAAGTAGATTGTAATGTTTTCATTTCACTTGGTTTAAATGATACTTATGCTGTTATTTATATAATGCAATCAAACGTAAAAACGCTGCACAAGAAGTAAAAAATATTTTTTGTATAATTATTGTTATTCAAAGGGACGATAAGCCCAAAGCATACGGCTTTAATGGACAGAAAATTCCCTGATTTTTAAGAACGTTTTAAATTAGTTATCGAAACGCTGAACGTGTTTCTTTAGCAAGTAGATTTTTGCAATAGGCAAGTAAGTATTTTGTTTTTCGTTTTCGGAATTTGGAAAATTTATTTCCAGTTTCCATAAGTTGTATTTATAATGCAAATATAGCCAGATATATTGTGGAGAACCATCTCTTTTTTTTAGAGTATTAACTTTTTTGTATAAAAATAGCTAAAACGTACTAGTTGAGATTAAAGCAACATCGAGAAAATAAATTTCCTTTTTCTAGTTAAAAGACAGCATTAATATCGAGTCTATCATATAAAGAATACTAACTATTTCTTCATCTATTAATCTGACCAAATATTTCAACTTCAATTTGCCTTGAAATTTAGTACTCACAACATATAAAATTATTATCTTGAGGTCTCTAAATTAATGCACATTTAACACAAACTTAATATTAAACATAACATTGAGATGCGCCAACTATCCGCTTTTTTACTCCTTTTGCTACTCCCTACGCTAGTATTCGCTCAAAAAGATGCTCCATTTCTAGACTTAGAAAAATTTTCTGAACTAAAAATTCGTAATATCGGTCCCGCTGGAATGAGTGGTCGAGTAACTTCTATTGATGTAAATCTTCAACATCCAAACCATATCTATGTCGGAACCGCTTCTGGTGGTGTCTGGAAATCTGAAAGTGGTGGAATTGCTTGGGACCCAATTTTTGATGATGCTCCGGTACAATCTATAGGTGCCATTAAAATAAATCAAAAAAATCCAAAAGATATCTGGGTGGGAACGGGAGAAGGAAATCCTCGAAACTCCCACAATAGTGGAAAAGGGATCTACCGGACCCTTGATGGAGGACGGACTTGGAAATTGATGGGTCTTGAAAATACGACCTTGATCCATCGTATCATTATTCATCGAGATGATCCTAATACGGTTATCGTCGGTGCCCTTGGTTCGGCTTGGGGACCTTCCGCTGATCGAGGCGTCTATAAAACGACCGACGGAGGAGCGACTTGGAATAAGGTTTTATTTATTGATAATGAAACGGGTATCGCTGATCTAATCACCGACCCAGAAAATCCTAATAAGCTGATCGCTGCCACTTGGGAATTTGGTCGTACACCTTGGAAATTTAATTCTGGAGGACCAGGCTCAGGTATACACATCAGCTATGATGCCGGAGCGACTTGGGAGAAAATTTCTGACAAAGACAAAAAAAGTGGTCTTCCAAAAGGACCTCTAGGCCGAATTGGTTTAGCTGTTGCGCCTAGCAAACCGAATATCGTTTATGCACTCGTAGAGGCAAAAGTCAACGCTTTATACAAATCAGAAGATGGTGGCCATAAATGGAAAAAAATCGCTGATAAAGATATTGGGAACCGACCTTTTTACTACGCAGAAATTTACGTTGATCCTCATAATGAAAATCGTATTTGGAACCTCTGGTCTTATGTTTCTAAAAGTGAAGATGGTGGTCGTACTTTCGAAACCATCATGGATTATGGTAGCAATATTCACCCAGATCATCATGCCTTTTGGCTTTCGCCAGATGATCCTGATTATCTGATCAATGGTAATGATGGTGGAATGAATATCTCTCGGGATGGTGGAAAAAATTGGCGGTTTGTCGAGAATCTACCAGTCGGACAATTCTACCACATCAACTATGATATGTCTATCCCCTACCGAATTGGTGGTGGTATGCAAGACAACGGAACTTGGGTGGGTCCATCCAGTATTTGGAAATCAGGTGGCACCCGAAATGCAGACTGGCGAGAAGTGCTTTTCGGCGATGGATTCGACATGTTATTTAGACCCGATGATAGTCGCTACGGAATGGCAATGTCTCAAGGTGGTAACTTAGTTTATTTCGATTACGAAACTGGACAAAATCAATTTATCAAACCTGCGCATCCTGATGGAGAAGAACTTCGATACAACTGGAACGCGGCTTTGGCGCAAGGACCGTTCGATAATTGTGAAGTTTATTTTGCGAGCCAATATGTTCATAAAAGTATAGACTGTGGTAAAACTTGGAAAATTATCTCTCCTGATTTAACGACCAATGATACGACTAAACAAAAAGAATCTGCTGTCACCGGAGGACTAACCAAAGATGTCACCAACGCAGAAAACTTTACGACCATTGCTGCCGTTGCTCCAAGTCCGGTGGACCGAGATGTGATCTGGGCAGGATCAGATGATGGAAAATTACACCTCACTCAAGATGGTGGTAAACACTGGTCTGAGATGTCGGGTCGCTTACCAGGTCTTCCAGCTGGAAGTTGGTTTGCACAAATAGAAGTCTCTCAAAAAAATGCAGGTGAAGCTTTTGTCGCCGTCAATAATTATCGTAGAAATGATTTTAAACCTTACGCTTATCATACGACCAATTATGGTGCGACTTGGAATCGAATCGCCAACGAAAACAACGTCTCTGGTTATGTCATGTGTATCGTACAAGATCCGATAGTTCCAGAATTATTATTTATGGGAACAGATTATGGTTTATACTTTTCGTTAAATGGTGGCCAACAATGGCAACAGTGGAAAAAAGATTTTCCAAGTGTGCCGACTCGTGATCTAAAAATTCATTCACGGGATCATGATTTAATTATCGGAACTTTTGGTCGCGCCATTTGGATTATGGATGATATTCGTCCTTTACGAGAAATTGCGCGAACCAATAAAAAAGTACTAGATCAGGACATCGCTATTTTTACGCCACCGGATGCGTACCATAGTAGTTATCGTTCTGTGGACGGTGTTCGTTTTATTGCGGATGCGGAATTCCAAGGACGGAATCGTGGACCGAATGGTATGTTTTCAATTTGGATGAAAGAGAAGGAGAATGAGAATGGGAATGGGAATGTGAATGGGAATGTGAATGGGAATAAGAATGGGAATGGGAATAAGAATGGGAAGAAGAATGGGAAGAAGAATGGGAAGAAAGGTAAGAATAAGAATGGGAAGAAGGGTAAGGATAAGGATAAGAAGATGAGTGAAGAGGGAGAAAAAGAGAAGAAAGAAAAAGATAAGAAAGGAAAAAAGAAAGGTGGTGATAAAGCAGCGATTGTGATCTATGATATGCAAGGAGATACGGTTCGTAATTTTACTAGAAAATTAAAGCCAGGACTTAATAGAGTTTCTTGGTACTTGAATGAAAATGGTATTCGTTTTCCTTCTAATCGAGACGCGAAGCCGGATGCTGATCCACCGGGAGGATTAGATGTTTTACCTGGAGATTATAAAGTTGTGGTTTCTCATGGTGAAGCAAAGGACTCAACCGTGATCAAGATACATGCAAATCCACATCGTCCTGTTACGATGGCAGGACTGAAAAGAAAGTATGCACAACAACGTGGTTACTATGATAAAATAGAAACGGCTACTGCAGATTTTAATCGCTTGAAAAAGGCAAAGAAAACCGTTAAATTGGTCAATGATGCGATGGTACATGCACCAGACAGCACCAAAAAGATGATTAAAGAAATGGGTAAAGCCATGACGGATAGTATTAGCAATTTAATGGCGATCTATATGTACCCTCCGGACACAAAAGGTATTCAACGGTCATCTGATAAATTGACTTCGGTGATCTTTCAAGGGATGGGCTATTTCCGTGGTACGGATGATCAGGTGACTGAAAACGGAATGGGTGCGATCCGAAAAGCAGAGCGTAGAATGACGGAGGTGAATGAGATTATTAGTCAATTCTTTTCGGAGGATTGGAAGGCGTATCGGGAGGAGGTTGAGAAGGTGGAGGTGCGGTTGTTTGAGTAGGTGGGTGTTGAACTTTACCTATACATACATGTGTAATAGAATCCTACGAAATAAAAAAATGAAATTCCAAAGAAATAACATTGCTATCTCTTTATTGATAACATGGACTATAATTTTTGCCAATTGTAGTAAATCAGTTTATGTTCAAAATGATGAATTAGGGACATCAAAATACGAAATTTACAAGGATAATTTTAAATACATCGAAAAAACTACACATACAGACTTTACGATATGGGGGAATTATTATCTTACTGATAGTACAATAGTTTTTGAATTTAAGGACAAGAATAAAATACCTTATAAATACTTAGAAAATAATATAAAAAAGCAATCAAAAAGTAGAAACTCAGAATTGCTCTCAATTTCTGTTATTGATAAACAAACCAAAGAACCAGTACCATTTGCTTCAATTGGAGCAAAAAATGACTTAAGTAAATATGTTGGTGGAACTGAAACAAACATCAAAGGAATAGCAAAATTAAAAAAGAATGAAGAAATTAAATTACTTCAAATTGAATTTATAGGCTATCAAACCCAAAAAATTGACTATAAATTACATCAAAATTTTGACTTAATAATCGAAATGGAGGAATTGCAATCAGGAGGTAGAATGAGTGAAGGATGTCTCATTACATATCTTGATGTTTTATTAGAATATCGAATTCATAGAAAGAATGATTTTGATAAATTTGAAAGAAATGGTATTGTTTACAAAAAGACAATACGTACAAGATAGAAATATGAAAAAAAATATTAATTAAAAATAGTTTATCTTGTAAATAGCAATCAATACACAAATAGAGATAAGTGTCTAATAAGCAAATAATTATAATTGGTGGTGCAAATGGATCTGGGAAAACAACCTTCGCTCTAAAATATTTCGACGAAATAGGAATAGAATTTTTAAATGCAGATCTAATTGCTAAGGATTTAGAAAACAAGGGGATAAAGAATGCTATGGTTGCTGCTGGAAGGATCTTTTTTGAAAGGTTGGAAAAGTACTTAGCTAACAATGAAAGCTTCATCGTAGAAACAACTCTTTCGGGTTCATATATCAATAAGCTAGCCCTGCGCGCTCAGAAATTTGGATTTAATGTTAAGCTAATTTACCTATTTCTTGACGATGCAGAATTGTGTGTTGAGAGAGTTAAAAATAGAGTACTAAAAGGAGGTCATGATGTTCCAGAAATTGACATAGTAAGACGCTATCACAGAAGTCTTGATAATTTTTGGGGTAAAATGGCTCCTGTAGCAAATAACTGGATATTAATGTATAATGGTGATGAAGGATTTCAGCAAGTTGCCTTAGGAGAAAATGAAAAATATGCTGTGGAAAATGATTTTCTATTTGATAAATTTCAAAAAATATTAAGAAATGAAAAGAGTTAAAAAATTAGACAATTCCGAGTTATATCTAGAAATGACTGACATTATCAGAATAGGAAACGCTGCCGTTAAAGAAGCCAAAGATGAAAATCGTAAGTTTGGAATTCCTGAGACCTTCTGGAAAGGTGGGCGAGTATATTACGTTTTGGAGAATGGGGAAATTACCTTAATACGACCGGAAATAATGAAACAAAAACCTTCTTAGAATAAGCGTAATAACGCTACGTACAACCGTTCTATAAAAGAAATCAAAAGCCTGTAGAACCTACTCTTGAAAAAAGTATACCTAACCATCGACGACTCCCCCGGAACGCAGTTTACCCAAAAAGTAAACCTGCTTATTCGAGATAAATAGAAGCAGAACAGAAAACTACTGACAAAAACATAATAACAAGCACTAACCAATTAATTATCAACGTTTTATAAATAAGGCTGGAAACAAAATCTGAATTTTCAACACACTAGAATAGAAACTTAAAAAGCTTTATATTTGTAGAGTGTGTGAATAAAACTGTAATGATATGAAGAATATAACGTTGAATAGGTTGATGAGGCTTCTAAGACCATTAAGCACTGAATCTAAGCTAGAACTCATCTCTAAAATTTCAGAATCTTTGAAATTTGATTTAAATAGGAATAAATCTGAAAAGGAGACTATTTTAGAAGAGTTGTATGGCTCATGGAATGACGTAAAAGATGATTTGGTAGACGATATTTTAAAAGCTAGATCGATATCAGATCGTAATATCAGTTTTGACTAATATGAAATATTTGCTTGATACTGACATTTGCATTTTCTTTCTCAAAGGAAAACATAACATAAAAGACAAAATTCTACAAGCTGGGATAGAAAATTGTTACATCTCAGAAATTACAGTCGCCGAATTAAAGTATGGAGCTGAAAAAAGCGAAAATTTTTCTAAACATTCAAAAGAAGTGGAAAGGATGGAAGAATTATTTACAGTAGTTCCAATTTATAATTCTCTTGATTTCTTCGCAAAAGAAAAAGTAAGACTTCAACAAGAAGGAAATCTAATTCCTGACTTTGACCTATTAATTGGTGCCACATCGATCTCAAATGATCTCGTCCTGGTAAGTAATAATCAAAAACACCTCCGTAGAATTTCTAATATTAAATTAGAAAATTGGACTAATTAAAGCGCTAATTCCAATTAATAAATATTACCAAACCCGATAAACAATCTGGCCATACTTAATGAAAATATCTACGACCCACCTAAATTTGGCTGGTACGTCTATGACATGAACCGTTAGAATAAACATAACCAACGCTCCTTGAAAAAAGTATACCTAACCATCGACGACTCCCCCGGAACACAGTTTACCCAAAAAGTAGACCTGCTAGCCAAACATGAGATCCCAGCCGTCTTCTTCTGTATCGGAGAATTGATAGAAAAATATCCAGCCGCCGTCGTCGATAGTATCCATAAGGGATTTATAATTGCCAATCATAGTTATACACATCCAGCATTTTCAAAAATATCTATTGAGCAAGCGAAAGAAGAGATTTATAAAACCGATCAAATCATAGAAGAAGTTTACCAATCGGCTGGTGTCGCTCGTCCCGCGAAATGGTTTCGTTTTCCGTACGGAGACAAAGGGGATTTAAGAAATGGAAAGGTCTTTTCTATTTTTAGAAAAGGGGATCCAAAACGTGGAGCAAAAATTCAAAAGATGCTGAGGGATTTAGGCTATCATCAACCTAGTTTTGACGGAGTAACTTATCGCTATATGCAAAAAGCAAAACTTTGGGAAGATGTGGATTGGGCGTGGACGTTTGATGTGATGGAATGGGCGATGGACATGAAGAGACCAGTACAAGGTCTTCGTAATCTAG
>CALGJS010000368.1 GCA_937927835.1 uncultured Saprospiraceae bacterium
GATTTTGCCAATTCGGGGATTGATAAGTTTGACTTAAAGATGGAAAACCGTTCACCTGTTTTTGTCCTGGAATAAAACCTATTTTCTGACGACTCCCCGAAATATCACTGCGTACTTTCAGATGTTCCAAATTAATATAGTTCAATCTTTGAATCCAAGCAGCTCCGACATTCCATCGCGTTGAAATATTTTGATCTAAGGCTTCTTCCAACAAATAAAAAGGGTTATCGGCAAAGCCTTCAGCAGCCGTATTATTCTGAATCCTATTCGACTCAAAATTTAAAGGAAACTCCGTTGGTGAATGATAAACAAATTCATAAATTTTGTTGGCCAAGCCATGACGATTAGATTGATCGTTCCTGTTTTTTCCCCATGCACCTTTTACCGTAAGGTCTCCATTATCTATCTTTTTATTCCAACTCAAGGCAACTCGATTATTCCGATAAGGTTGTACCCCAAATACATCCTTTCCAGTCTGGTTTTTCAATCGAAGATAGATCGTCTCTGCTTTTTTAGTTAGTTTCAAATTCAATCCCGTGGTCGACAATAATACAGTGGGAAAAATATCGGGCTTTGAAGTTTGCACCTCATTTCCATCCGTCGCAAAAACCAACTGCCCTGCTGGATTTGTAGCGGTTGATATTCCATCATAACTTAGACCTGAAAAGGCCGGCCCAAAGGCTTGGGGTAAGGAAGCATTTGGCCCTAATAAAGAAAGATTTCCTAAAAAATTTGTACCACCTGCAAAACGCGTTTGAATAGCTGGTAATCGATTTTCTGATAGAAATGAAAACCCTATTTTTTGAGAAAAACCAACATAGTATTTCCAAGGCTCATCGGACATTTTAAAAGATACCTTATCCTCTTCGAATTCAACATCTTTTATCATCCGAAAATTTCTAATTCTGTTTTTAGGCTTAAACTTTTGATAAGGAGAAGGCTCGATGTTAGTCGTATCTCGGTAGGATTTAATAGCATCTCGGTAAGCAGAAGAAGTAATTTTTTTAACTTCTTTTTGTTTAATCTTAGTTTTATTTTTTCTATTTCGAAAAGAGCTCGCCGTAAGAATGGTTTCTGTGGTTGGATAACCAGTATAGGAAATCACCAAGATTTCTCCTGGGTTACATTCGATAGAATATTTTCCATCAATATCACTAGCAACGCCTCGCCTCGTTCCTTTTATCATTATGGTTGCACCAATCATTGGCTCACCGTCGCTATCTAAAACCACTCCCGACAAAGTCTGTTGTCCCGTCAAATCATTGACCACAAGACATAAAAATAATGTTAGCAACCAAGTGCATCTTGTTAGCATTTCCATCTAAATAAATTTAATAGGCTTACCTATTTTTAATAAAAATTGAACAAATTGTCTCGTCATTTTAGCAAGTATCGACGATATTAGGCAGGAAGATCAAATTGTCTCTATCTCTTAAACGAAAAATCAATGTACATTGCTGCCTTATAGAGAAAATGTCTTGTGGAAAACATTTATCAGAACTAGATGTTTTTTAGGAATTAACTCGCAACCTATTGATATCCATTTTGTTGTATTTACTTATTATAAATAGGTCAATATTAGGCCAATTAAAGGCAATATTGAATTATCTTTTTGTCAAAAAAAAAACACCGTGTCACACGACGTTATCATTGTTGGAGGAGGATTAGCTGGTCTAGTGAGTGCATTGCATCTATCACAGAAAGGTTTGCAGGTGATCTTGATTGAAAAAAATGAATACCCGAAACATAAAGTTTGTGGAGAATATATCTCTAATGAAGTCTTATCCTACCTGATTTCGATGGGTTTCAATCCGTTTGATTATGGTGCGAAAAACATTACGGACTTTACGCTAAGTACGCCAGGTAGCCGTTCGATTAGCACCACTTTACCCTTAGGTGGTTTTAGCATCAGTCGATATTGTATCGATTCAGAATTAGCAAAGGCGGCTACTAAAAACGGAGCGGAAATTCATCATGCAACGGTGAATGATATTCAGTTTCAAAATGAGCAATTTACTGTTTCTACCAACAAACAAGAGACTTTCACCGCAGAACTGGTGATTGGTTCTTTTGGGAAGCGCTCTAATTTGGATGTAAAATTGGATCGTCCGTTTATGAAAAAGCCTTCTCCGTTTTTGGGAGTAAAGGCACATTATCGAGGAGATTTTCCGGAACAGGCCGTAGGATTGCATAATTTCCCAGGCGGTTATTGTGGTGTTTCAAAAGTAGAAAATGACCATATCAACATTTGTTATATTGCGGATTTTAAATCATTCAAAAAATATAAAAACATTCAAGTCTTTCAAGAAGAAGTTTTAAGTAAAAATAAATTCCTTAAAAAAGCTTTTCAAGATTTTGAAATGGTTTTTGAAAAACCATTAACGATTAGTCAAGTTTCTTTTTCTGCCAAAGATCCAGTCGAAAATCATATACTGATGGTTGGAGATGCTGCGGGAATGATTCATCCCTTGGCTGGCAATGGAATGGGTATGGCCATTAGTGCAGGCCAGATGGCTTCGCAATTAATTCTTGATTATAAATCGGGAAAGATTGATTCTCGCCAACAGCTAGAAAAAACCTATGCAACTACTTGGCAAAAAGAATTTAGTCTACGCCTCAAGTCTGGTCATATTATTTCTCGACTTTTTAGGCTCGGTATTTTTTCGGAAGGCATTCTATTATTTTTAAAATTATTCCCTTTCCTACTTCCTCAGATTATTAAACGAACACACGGAAAAAAGCTAAACCCCATATGAGTATTTGGAAAGACACCACTTACCGAAGTAAGGAAAAGGAGATCATGGACGACCTAGAAATGGGCGGTCCGTTGGTCATCGATGCCTTGGATCATATTGCCGCGATCAACAAATGGTTGGGAGGAAATCAAGTGTCTATTTCGGGTTTGAATAAATTATTAAAAAATCATCCTAAAGAAAAAGAAGTGGTGATTCTTGACCTGGGTTGTGGCAACGGAGATATGCTCCGACAAGCGGCTGATTTTGGTAGACGGAAAGGATTTAATTTTAATCTCATCGGTATTGATGCCAATCCAACGACCATTCAATACGCCCGAAAGCTATCTGAAAAATATCCAGAAATTTCTTACGATCAACAAGACATTTTTTCTGATGATTTTCAAAAAGTAAAATACGATGTCGCATTTTGTACGCTTTTTCTACATCATTTTGAAGATGATTTTATTGTAAAATTTCTAAAAACCTTAACCGATAATGCTCGAATGGGTGTGGTGATCAATGATCTACATCGACATCCAATGGCTTATGTTTTATTTAAATTTATCTCCTTATTTATCAGCAATCATGTAGTCACAACCGATGGAGCAATTTCTATTCTTCGAGCTTTTAAAAAAGTGGATTTAGAAAGATTCGCCAATCAACTAATTCATAAAAGTACGATTAGTTGGCATTGGGCTTTTCGATTTCGATGGATCATCCGTAAGAACCAAAAACTAACTTAATCTAATGTCTGTAAAAATCACCTCCGTAGCAACGGAATTACCACCATACTCTAGAACCACAAAAGAGATTCTTCCTTTTTTGAAGGTGTGGATGCATGGTCAAGAAGATCGTTTTCAAAGAAAAGTGGTCAAGCTTTTTGAAAATGCGGGCGTTGACAAACGGTATTCCATTATGGATGCAGACGAAGTTTTTAATAATACTTCTTTCGAAGAAAAAAATGCGATTTATAAAAGAGAAACCATTAAATTGGCTGAAAATGCGTTGACAAAAGCACTAGATAAGGCGAACTTAAAAGCCACAGATATTGACTTTATCATCACCGTAAGTTGTACCGGAATTATGATTCCTTCGGTCGATGCTTACTTAATTAATCGCTTAAAGATGAAGCAAGATATCGTTCGCCTTCCTGTTACAGAGATGGGTTGCGTGGCTGGTATCTCAGGCATGATCTACGCTAATAATTTTCTTAAAGCCAATCCAAATAAACGAGCAGTGGTTGTTGCTGTTGAATCTCCAACCTCTACTTTTCAATTAGATGATTATTCCATGGTCAACATTGTCAGTGCGGCAATCTTTGGGGATGGTTGTGCTTGTACGATTTTATCTTCTTATGAAAACGAGGAAGGTCCCGAAATTATCGACGATGCGATGTATCATTTTTATGATGCAGAACATATGATGGGTTTTGAATTAAGAAATACAGGACTGCAAATGGTTTTGGATAAAGAAGTTCCTGAAAAAATTGCGGAACATTTTCCTAAATTTACACATCCGTTTCTAGAACGAAATAATATGACCATCAAAGACGTAGATCACCTGATATTTCATCCGGGAGGAAAAAAAATTGTTCAAACGGTAGAGCAACTATTTGGAGCACTTGGAAAAAATATTGACAATACCAGAGACATCTTAAAAGAATACGGCAATATGTCGAGCGCAACGGTACTTTATGTCTTAGAACGATTTATGCAACAAGGGGTGGAGAAGGGAG
>CALGJS010000369.1 GCA_937927835.1 uncultured Saprospiraceae bacterium
AGAGAAATCTTTAAAGGAATTGAATAAATCCCAATAAGGCTCGCGAATATCTTCCTGTTCTTTTTCTACCATATTTTTATGAATAGGATATGTTTTTAATAAAAAAGATTTGACTTCGTTTTTTACGGAGACTTCTACTAGAGATCTCAATAACCGTTTGTCTGATTTGTTAAAATCTTGATAGGAATAATACATAATTTTTTATTGTTAATTTTTTAAGGTTGAAAAGTACAAAAAAAGCTACCTCTTCGCGGACAAAAGCAACTTATCCATCACTCTTATATTATCTTCCACAACGCCCGCTGTTTCTGCCAATTCATCCGGAGTATACGTTCGTCTAATGGTCTCTAAATCTCCGTCTCTAAATCCATCTCTTATGGACCAAATACCCATTAATTCATAATAAGTTTTATCTGAAATACGATTGTTATAGTTCAATTCATCCAGTATATACTTCGTGGAAATATCATTAGTTGCGTCAACGTCAAGTTTCTGTGCAAGCTTTCTTATCTGTTGTTCCAAGTTGCTAAACGCTGCTGATAATTCTTTTTCAAATTTAGATTCAATATTAAATTCATCCATTTTTTTCGGTATGGGAACCAAAGAATCGAAAGAAGTTTCATATAGTTGTTCAAAGAAATCATTAGCATTTAAGATGTAAATCATCTTTTCGTTTAGGGCAAACGTGCGATGTATATAATAAGGATGAGGTTCCTTACTTGATTTTAACCAATCTTCTTTTGCCACATCGAAAGTTAAAAAAATTACATCCTGATTATTATCGTAAGAATACTTTAGCAACTCGTGATAGATAAAATAATCACCGTATGGGAATTTTGGTTTTTCTAGAATATCTCCCATTCCTGGAAAAGCTCTATTTGGTGTTTTCCCTTTACCTTTGTTTAAGGAAAAACTGCGGCTTAAAACATCGAACTCCTTTTTTAAAAAGTTTTTCTCTGTCGCTGATAGATTATCAATTTGTTTAAACTTAGAAAATAAGTCTAATAATTCGTCCTCTACGAGAGTGGTATTTTCTGAATTTGTTGTATCTTCTTCTGTCGTATTTAACTCAAATAAAAGTCTAGATAATGCGTCACCAGCATCGGTTAAATGTACGTCGGGAAGATTTTCAAAGTCTTTAATGACCTTTTTTCTATTTCTAATAAACTCTTGCTCAATTTGCTTTGATATAACAATCTGATCTTTTTTTTCTAAGAAGAAATCATACAAATAGGCTCTTCGTTTTGGTGAAATACTATAGCCTCTTAATAAAACATTGGTATCTAAAAAGATAGGTACACCATCCGATAAGTTAGTCGCAGAAGGTAGATTATTGGAATAATAAGTTAGGGCAGTTTGTTGATCAGCGAATTCTGCTTTGTCGGGAATGCTATTAAAACTATAGCCTTTTTCGATGATGCATTTTTTGTTGGACACTTTATATCTTTTTACTACCAAAATTAAACAATTATCTAGTGTAATAGTTTTATTTTCAAGGTTGGATTCACTATATCATTCGAAGGTAGGAATAAGGTTAGAGACGTGATATATAGAGATTTTGATAAGTTCGATATCGGTGCATTTATTGGATTGGGTATGGATTTTAATAATGAAAAAAAATCTCCGTTTAATCTATAATAAATTTGAGGGAAGGTGACTTGCAAGAAGTTTTAACTAAAAGAAGAATTCATTCTGAATATCTTTCACTCCAACCGTACTCCAATATTGTGCAACTCATAATCTGACTACTTCCATTAGGGCCAGAACGACAATCAGCAGATCTGATTTTAAAAAACGGTATTTGGGCGGTAAATTTCGGATAATTGTTTAACCCTAAATACCGATTCCCAAATACCGCTTAATTTTAAAATGAAGGGCTAATTAATTCAACGAAAGGTTGGTAATATTTAATTAGACACTTATCTTAAATCACTGACTAAAGTTTGATTGGTGGTGGACAGCCTGTTCCGCCAGTGATGTTCTTCTGAATCAATTTGCTAATTAGTTGACTCTTTGTTGGATTGCTTTTCGCAATTTGGTCCTTAGCTGTTTTAATGTTTTTCATAATAAAAAAATTAAAGGGTTAAAAAATATTTGTGTAAGTTTCTAAAATAATTAGGTCTATATCTCTTTAAATTAATGCATTCCTGATGCTGGGTATTTTAAGTAATAATCAAACCATCGTTCAGTTACTGCTTCTCCTAGTTCTTCTAAACAAACGGATATCATGCCTTCCAGAAAAATATTCATGGCTTCGGATTCATCTAGATTTTTCACTGTTGTATTTTGCTCATAAATTGGCATCTCGGTTGGGTGATGAATAAAATTGCCTAAATAATTCTGGCAAAAATCGTTGTATTGTTTCGTCCAAAGAATAAAGGCATGCCACATATCGTCCATGATAATCATGCTTATTGAAAAGCTAATATCAGGTGTTTTCTCTCCTTGTTGTTTGCGCTCTTCTAAAGTAGCGACGAGCCAGAGAAACCTTTTTAGATCATCAAATATTAAATCTACTTCTTCTTTAGCATCTGGTCTAATTTGACAAAAACGATGGTTGACGTTCTTGTTTTTATAGGCTAAAACTTCTTCTAGTGATTTTATCACTTCTTATTTTCTTTCTAGTTAAAATTTATATAATAAAGACGACTTAAAGATAACAATTATTTCGTCCTCTCTGTATTTTTAACATATTTTATTACGTAAAATATTTGTAAAAGGAAATATTGTTCATCTTTTCAACAGATTCTATCTAAAAGATAAATTTCTATTAAGTGTATGATTTAAAGACTATTGAACAACTAGCTGAAAATAGGGAAGCGAGCTTTATTTTGGTGAATGGGGAGCACCTTATGAACAGATTGAAGCGATTATGAACAATAAAAGAGTCTAGAAAAATGGATTTGAAATTTGAATGAAAATTTTTTTTAACTAGTTTTAAAGGTAAAAACGGTCATTTTTGATAAAATACCCCTCTTTTTCTTATTATTTATGATAAGTTTAAGGTTAAAACCTCATAGAATTCGATTAAAAGGAGGATATTTGCGTTTTAAAGCCGGATTACTAGTTAATCGGGTATGGTTAGGATGTTAAGCTTATATTCTGCCAATGTATTTTTTAAGTTATATTTATAATGAGTAACGGTACCGTAAAGTTTTTTAATGTAAGTAAAGGTTTCGGATTTATTACCCCTGACGAAGGTGGTAAGGATGTATTCGTTCACGCGAACGAATTAAACGGAACAACGATTAACGAAGGAGACAAAGTTTCTTTTGATATCGAAGAAGGACAAAAAGGTTTGAATGCAGTTAATATCTCCGTGATATAATTGGATATAAATTTTAAGTTATAAGGCCCGCTAACTGGATAAGTTAGTGGGCTTTTGTATTTTGACCTGTTATTTATTCACCCAAGTAGAATGCATCATTTTTAGTCGCCAACCTTCATCCGTAGGAACCGCCAAGGCACTTTCTAACCAATGACCCTTTCCAACCAACGTATCTGCTCTAGTAAATTCTGCCTCATTATTATAGGCGATTTGTATAGAAGACCCATATTTTTCGATAGAAATATAATCCATCAAATTGGTTCGTTTAGGTCGATCCGGATTTTTTAATTGACCTTGCATAAATACTTTGATTCGATCATTGTCCCAAACTTCCCCATTTTCTAAAATGATAAAATCATCGGTATGATATTTACTGATCTTGGTCGAATCAACACCAGCCCACAAATCATCAAAAGCACCCTGAATTAGATCTTTAGCGATTTGTGTTTCTGCTGCGGTAATTTTAGCGTTATGTTCTTTAGCGGATGGCTGACAAGAACAAATTATTAATAAGATAAAAAGTGGGTAATATTTCATTTTAGTTTAAGTTTATATTCGAATAAATATCCTTTTTTTATACAAAAAATAGCAAAGGTTCCACATGATTCCTAAAACCAAGAATCCGTTAAAGATCTCTAATGCTTCAGGTGAAAAACCCAATGGTCCCAAAATTCCATGACTGAAGATCTTACCAAAACCACCTAGCCATTGTACACCGATGGTTTCTCCAAAAATATAAATGAAAATGGAATTCATTCCAACAATGGAAAAGAACCAAGTCCATTTTTTATACCCTTTAATATCCACCAACCAATAAAGCATTGCTAAAACGATTAAACACCATCCGCCAGAAGCAAAGGCAAACCTAGAAGTCGAAATCCGTTTTACAATCGGTGTGATTCCAAGTATATCTAATCCGTATCCAATCATTAAACCAACGAAGGCTGCGAAGAAAAACATTTTTAATTTCTTTATTTCTGGAATACTGCTCATCAGTAAATTGCCAGCCATTGCTCCCCAAATGGTGTGAGCAGCCGTTGGTAAGCAATTAATGGCTACCCAACCACCGCCGTTATTTATTTTTCCCATTAAAATCATATCCAAATAACTACCAAAATTCTGATCTTTGACAAAAGGAGCTACTGGATCATACCAACGATAAAGAATTTCAGTTAATAAAAGTAAAATTAAGGAAATCCCTAATTGTTTTTTCCAGGAGAATCTTAGTAATAAGAAGGTGACCAAGATAGTGAAAGATAGCTGTGTCAAAACATTCCATAATTCCCAAACTATTTTTTGACTATAAACATGATGTAAGCCTGTTCCCAAAATAAAAAGCATAAAACACCGCCATAGAATATGTCTAAATGCATCGTTCCAATTATCTCCCTTCTTTAATCGACTAGCTAAGGAAAATGGCATGGCCACTCCGACAATAAACATAAAAAAAGGTTGGATCAAATCCCAGAACCGTAATCCATTCCATGGGTGATGATGAAACTGGTTAATAATTTGATGCCCGAATCCGGAAGGAAAATAATTGGTAAGTGAATTATAAACCTGAGCGGCTTCTGCCATTAATAGAAACATCGTGATACCACGAAAAACATCTAAAGAATACAGTCGATTAGAGGAAATTGGTTGGGTCATTCGGTAATATTTTTAGAAAGATAAAGAAAAAATACCTTTCTAAGACTTTTTAGCTTTTTTAATAAATGAAGTTGTTTCATTAAACAGCTTGATATGGTAGAATATAAGTTGGTACAATCCTTGGAATATTCGTCCCAGATCCTTTAGAATTACCTCTAATTAAAAATTATATTTACCAAATACATAACCATTTATTAATGAGATCTATATCTAATTTTCAACATTCAGCTGAAGAAAACCTTTCTAGCAAAGCCCAAACTCTTTCTGTTAATTCCAAATTAGTTAAAGTCCGTAAGCATGCCAGCGGTCTTTCTATGGTTGGCGGTCTATCTCTTTTAACGCTAGGTGCACTTTTTTCAACCGCTTTAGTAGCCAATGGACAAGAAGGGATTGCCTTAAGCATTTTTGCTATCGGTTTTTCACTCATCTATTACGGAGTGTCAGAGGAGAATAAATAATATTCCAAATATTTTTTTTGCCACAAAGCCACAAAGAAATTAAAATTTTTCCAAAGGAAAAATTCTTAGTGGCTTAGTGTCTTTGTGGCAATCTATTTCACCTCATTTAGATGAATAAAAAAAAGCAAGTCAATCTCTTGACCTGCTCAAATACCAAATTAAACCATTATTGGCAAAAGCCAATAAAAAAGATTCTTTATACTGCGATTTTTTGATTCGCAGGTTTTGTGACTTTAAAAGCCATTATTTTGTTTAATGCATTTACATAAGCATGAACACTTGCCATCACGATATCTTCCTCAACACCAAATCCTTGATAAGTTTGTCCACTGTATTTAATTCGTAAATGTACCTTTCCAGTTTCTCGGCTTCCGCCCATACTTTGCACTAAGAACTCTTCCAATACTATTTTCGCATCCATGATTTTGTCGATCGCACGAAGGGTAGCATTAATTGGTCCATTTCCAGTGGCACTTTCTCTGATAGGTTGACCGTTAACGATGAGTTCTACGGTAGAAACAGGTTGTAAAGGTTGCCCACAAACTACTTGTACATGAGAGATTTCAATGTTGGATTCTGGTCGCTTACCTTCCATCAGTAAAATCAAATCTTCGTCGCTGACATCTTTCTGCTTATCGGCCATCACTAGAAAACGATCATAGGTTTTTTCAAGTGTTTCTTTTTCTAACTTATATCCCAAACGAGTTAGATGAAAGTTTAAAGCTGCTTTTCCACTTCTTGCAGTTAATACAATCGAAGACTCGTTTACACCGACATCTTCAGGTGCCATGATTTCGTAGTTGTCTCTATTTTTTAAAACCCCATCTTGATGAATTCCACTAGAGTGAGCAAAAGCATTTCGTCCTACAATTGCTTTGTTGGGTTGAACAGGCATTCGCATCATCTTGGATACAAGTGTACTCATATAATGAATTTTCCTTGTGTTAATATCAGTGTGATAGGGGAGTCCTTGATGTGTTTTTAAGATCATGGCGACTTCTTCTAAGGAAGTGTTTCCAGCTCTTTCTCCGATTCCATTGATGGTAACTTCAACTTGACGAGCGCCGTTTTGAACACCCGCTATTGTGTTGGCAGTAGCCATTCCAAGATCATTATGGCAATGACAACTTAAAATAGCTCGATCAATGTTTGAAACATGGTTCATTAAATATTTTATCTTCTCACCGTAAGCTTGAGGCAAACAATAACCCGTCGTATCTGGAATATTTATTACGGTGGCTCCTGCTGCAATCATTGCTTCCACCATTTGTGCTAAGAAGGCATTGTCTGCTCGACCTGCATCTTCTGCATAGAATTCTACATCCGCTACAAACTTTTTAGCATACTTTACGGCAGCCACTCCTCTTTCGATTATTTTTTCTCGCGTACTATTAAATTTGTGTTTGATATGGAAATCAGAAGCACCAATTCCAGTATGAATTCTTTTTCTTTTTGCAAACTTTAGTGATTCAGCAGCACAGTCAATATCTGACATTACGGCTCTGGTAAGTGCACAAACAATAGGATCATTTACAGCTTTGGAAATTTCTACCACAGACTTAAAATCTTCTGGACTGGAAATTGGAAATCCCGCTTCAATGACATCCACGCCAAGGAGTTCTAATTCCTTTGCAATAACTACTTTTTCATTCGTGTCTAATTGACAACCAGGAACTTGTTCTCCGTCTCGGAGGGTCGTATCAAAAATATATATCTTGTCGCTCATAAATCTTTTTTTAGCAAATTTTCAGTTTTTGTGTCTAAGTGTATTATTTTGAAATTCGATTAAGCTATTACTTTTTCATTGGCAATGGCATGAATAGTATCGAGTACTTGTTGGCCCATTTCACGTGTTCCAAGTACTTTCGATGGATCCGTATTTTTATCCATAATATCTTTTGTTCGATATCCTTTTTTTAAAACTTTGTCTACGGCATCGACGATCATTTGTCCGGCTGCAGGAGCATTTAAACCACGTTTACACATCAAGGCAGTTGAAAGAATGGTCGCTAGTGGATTGGCCAAATTTTGGCCAGCAATATCTGGTGCTGAACCGTGAATAGGTTCAAATATTCCAACTTCATTTCCGATGGAAGCCGAAGCTAACATCCCTAATGATCCAGCAATTTGAGAGGCTTCATCTGTCAAGATATCACCAAACATATTCCCCGTAAGGACTACGTCAAATTGTTTAGGATTTTTTATTAATTGCATGGCAGCGTTGTCTACAAATAGGTGATTAACTTCCACATCGGGATACTCAGGTGATAGTGTTTGGACGACCTCTCGCCAAAGTCTAGAAGATTCCAAAACATTGGCTTTATCTACGGAGTGTAAGATTTTCTTTCTTGTCTGAGCTGCTTCAAAAGCCATTCTCGCGATTCTCTCTACTTCGTATTTTGCATAAATTTTAGTGTCAAAGGCAACGGTTCCATTTTCCTTTCGACCACGTGGTTGACCGAAATATATGCCGCCCGTTAGTTCTCTAAAAAATAGAATATCTGTTCCTTTAATGATTTCTCGTTTCAAGGAGGAAGCATCCAACAACTCATCGAACAAAAGAATTGGTCGGATATTCGCGTATAATCCCAGTCCTTTTCTGATGGCTAAAAGTCCTTGTTCTGGACGAACTTTTAAATGTGGATTGAGATCATAATGTGGATCACCAATGGCACCTAGAAGCACAGCGTCGGATGCTTTACACCGTGCAAGCGTCGCTTCTGGAAGCGGATTACCTGTGGACTGAATAGCAGCATGCCCTAATAGTTCATGATGGAAATTAAACGCCATGTTGTGGTACTTTCCTGCTGTTTCTAAAGCTTGTACCCCCCAATCAGTTACTTCCTTTCCAATGCCATCACCGGCGAGTACGCATATATTTATTTCTTTCATTTTTTCTCTTTTTGTCTCTACCTAACAACTCTAGTTTCTTCAAAAATCTCAATCTCCTTAGTCAGCGAAAGGATATAATCGATATCATCATAATTATTAATCAGGCAACGCTTTTTATACATACCAATTTCAAAATGCTCCTTTATTCCAATTTCTGAAATACTAAGCGTTTGATTAGGAATGTCAACGGTAACTTCAAGATTCGGATTTTGTTCAACACCTTTAAATAGTGTGTCCAAAATTTCGTCACTTACTTTTAATGGAAGTATCTGGTTATTTAGAGCATTATTTTTAAAAATATCGGCAAAGAAGCTAGAAATCACTACTTTAAATCCATAATCATTGATTGCCCAGGCAGCGTGTTCTCGACTACTTCCGCAACCGAAATTTTTACCTGCAACCAAAATATCACCTGTATAGATTCCAGCGTTCAAAACAAAGTCAGCAACTTTTTCTCCAGTAATTTTATCATACCGCCAATCGCGAAATAGATTTTCACCAAACCCTTCTCTGCTAGTGGATTTTAAAAATCGAGCAGGAATTATCTGGTCGGTGTCCACATTTTCTAAGGGGAGTGGAACGATGGTACTTTTTATAATTTCCATTTTCTTTTAAATTTAAATTGCGGCAAGTGCTGGTTCAAGCATTTCTCGAACATCAGAAATTTCTCCTTTCACAGCGGCAGCTGCTGCCATCAAGGGACTTACTAAAAAAGTTCTCGCACCTTGCCCTTGTCTACCTTCAAAATTTCTGTTGGAAGTAGAAACGCAATATTTTCCAGCAGGAACTTTATCTTCATTCATTGCTAAGCAAGCAGAACAACCCGGCTGTCGTAAATCAAAACCCGCATTAGTAAAGACTTTGTCTAGTCCTTCGGCAATGGCTTGCGCTTCGACTTTTTTACTGCCAGGTACAATCCAAACTTCTACGTCGGCAGCCTTTTGTTTACCTCGAACAAAGTCCGCCACAATTCTCAAATCTTCAATTCGACTATTGGTACAAGAACCAATAAAGACGTAGTCAATTTTTTTTCCGATTAAGGATTGTTGACCCGTTAATCCCATATAGTTTAGAGATTTGGCCATTTCTTCTGCAGAACTATTTAAGGCCACTTCTGGAATATTTTCTTGAATTCCAATTCCCATTCCAGGATTGGTTCCGTAGGTAATCATCGGCTGAATATCTTCCGCTTTAAAATGATATTCCTTATCAAATTTGACATCTTGATCAGAGTATAGTGTCTCCCAATAAGTCATGGCTTTTTCCCATGCTTCTCCTTTTGGAGTAAATTGTCGTCCCTTGATATACTCAAAAGTAATTTGATCTGGAGCGATCAATCCACCCCGTGCGCCCATCTCGATGCTCATATTACAAATGGTCATTCGAGCTTCCATGCTAAGTGCTCTTATGGCTGAACCGGTGTATTCTACAAAATAGCCAGTGCCACCAGAGGCTGAAATCTGAGCGATGATATAAAGAATAATATCCTTTGATAAAACACCTCGGGGAAGCGTTCCATCAATTTGGATTTTCATGGTTTTCGGTTTGGTTTGTAGGATGGCCTGCGTAGCCATGACTTGTTCTACCTCGCTTGTCCCGATTCCAAATGCAATGCTACCCAATGCACCATGTGTCGCAGTATGTGAGTCTCCACAGACCATGGTCATACCAGGAAGACTGATTCCTAATTCTGGCCCAATGACGTGGACGATACCTTGCTTTTCGTGTCCGAGGCCATATAAATCCAAACCGAATTCTTTACAGTTTCGAGTAAGCGTATCTACTTGGAATTTAGATAGTGGCTCTTGAATCGGGAGATGTTGATTTTTTGTGGGAACATTGTGATCTGCGGTGGCTATGGTTTGAGCGGGTCGATAAACAGGAAGACCACGTCTTCTTAAACCATCAAATGCTTGAGGAGAGGTTACCTCGTGAATAAAATGCCGATCAATATAGAGGAGATCAGGATGACCTTCTTGGCGATGAACCAAGTGAGCATCCCATATTTTTTCAAAAAGAGTTTTTGCTTTGGAGGATTCCATGTACTTTTAGTTTTTTCTCATACCTCTTTAAAAATACGTATAACAAATAATTATGGTTATTATCGCAATTTTGTTTAGGTTTAAATTGGTAAGGGTAAAAGTAATGGCCTTTTGCTTTCTAGACCAACCATCTTTTGAAACGGTAACGGTGGCTAAGTGCATCATTAAACTTGTAAATAATTGATAATCAGATAATTGGGAAATAAAAACTACAATGTCCAACTCTATAAATGATCCTTTATTTAGGCTGATAAAAAGTCTTAGCAAATCTGAAAAGCGAAATTTCACGCTTTATGTCAATCGTATTCAGGATACGAAGGGAGTAAAGTTTGTCCAGTTATTTGAAGTGTTGGATCGTCAGAAAATATATAATGAAGAACAAATTTTTCAAAAGATTCCGGGGTTAAAACGTTCGCAATTATCTAATATTCGAAGACATCTGTATAAGCAGCTATTGACCAGTTTAAGAATGATCAATATTCAAGTGAATGTAGATCTAGCAGTACGAGAGCAAATTGATTTTGCTAAAATTTTATATAATAAAGGTTTTTATAAGGATAGTTTAAGAATCTTAGAACGAGCCAAGACTCAAGCGATGAACGCTCACCAAGATTTACTACATTTAGAGATTTTAGAATTTGAAAAATTAATTGAGCTTCGACATATTACAAGAAGTAGTGCTGATCGAGCGGATACATTGACAGGTGATGCTGTAAAACGTGCTGGAATTATTAATACAAGTAGTCAATTATCTAATCTTAGTTTGCGGCTTTATGGTTTATACATAAAAATCGGCCATATAAAACAAGAGAAAGATTTTTATATGTTGACGGAATTTTTTCGATCCCATTTGCCAAGTACACCCGAGTCGGAAATGACTTTTGTAGAAAAGATTACCCTCTATCAATGTCATTATTGGTATAATCATATTCATTTGAATTTTGTACAAGGTTTTAAATATGCTCAGAAATGGGTAGATCTTTTCGAGCATGATTCAGATATGATCTTGAATGATCCTGAATTATACATGCAAGGGTTTAATAATTTACTTTCCTCTTTGTTTTATACCAGTTACTTTTCGAAGTTTGATAAAAATCTAAAATTATTAGAAAAATTTGGAGAGACCCATCAAAAGCGATTTAATAAAAATGAAGCAGTTCAATACTTTCTTTATCTGAATAATCACCGCATCAATAGTTATTTTATGCAAGGCGCTTTTTCAGAAGGCGTTAAAATTATTCCTGAATTAAAAAAGAAGCTGAGTGTTTATGAAACCCATTTAGATCAACATCGGATCATGGTATTCTATTATCGAATTGCTTGTTTGTATTTTGGAAATGGGAATAATAACGCAGCGATTGATTATTTAAATCGAATCATCAATTTTAGTATTGGACAACTAGGGGAGGATATTCAATGTTACGCTAGAATTCTAAATTTAATCGCTCATTATGAACTTGGCCATTATAATTTATTGGAACATCTGGTAAAATCTGTTTATCGCTTTTTACGGAAAATGGAAGAAATGAATGCGGTGCAAGAAGAAATTTTACGATTCTTAAGAAGATCTCTAAATGTACATCCACAGAATTTAACAGAATCTTTTACACAACTGCGTACCCGACTCATTCCACATACGCATAATCCTGTTGAGCGCCGCTCTTTTCTCTATCTCGATATTATTTCCTGGTTAACTTCTAAGATTGAAAATCGTCCGGTACAAGAGGTGATCCAAGAGAAGTTTAAGAAGGAGAAACGGTAAGCAACGGTAACGAAAAACGTTTACTAGACTTTTGAAGTTTAGTAAACGTTTTTTCGTTTTACCCTTTTGGTCAGTTACTAGGAGTTGAAATCCTAATAACCGTTTTTTGGAATAATGAGTTTTACGAAAATAGATTGTAAATAGATATTATTTCGGGAGTGTTCAGTAAAGTGTGTCATCTTTGTCGTATTAGCATTGCGCAATACGAAACCGATTAACCAATAAACTAATTAACACTAAATTATATATTTAATGTTTACTATGTGTTTTAAGTTAATTATCTAGACACAGTTAATTGAACACCCCCATTATTTCAATTTTAAATAGCCTTCACTATAACTAAATCGACTAATTATTATTATAAGTGTGTAATTGACATCTTACATCCAGAGCAGGTGCATTCCACATCTCCAGTTGAAGTAATATATCTTTCTCTGCAACCTTTTTCGTCCCCATCATCACAACCTCCCGTACAATTCACTTCAATATTTGGCCCAGTATTATTCTCTTTATTAGAGTTATTATTAAAAACATACATTACACTTCCTTCCTCACTTGTACCATTTATTTTGTATTCTAAATGAACAACGGATATATTTTTATCATATAAGTCAAATTTTATTGATAGCAATGAAAAACCCATAGTTCCAAAATTATTCTGTAAATGTTTTTCAAAGTAAGGTGCGATTGATGTCAATTTTTCATTAACGGAGGCATCATTTATCGCTAGGCCATTAGAAATCGTCATTTTGCATCCACTGCAAGAACAATCTACCGTTCCATTTTTTAAATCCCAAATCATTCCACATTCACTTTCCTGCGTATCACAGATTCCAATGCATGCAACTTCAATTCCAGTTGCTCTGTTTGTTGCTGATTGATTAATTTCGGCAGGTTCAACTAATTCTGTGGATGATTCTTTTTTGTTTTCAATGATGTTATCTTTATTACAGGCAAATAAAATAGAAAGAAAAACGACACTAATAATCAGAAAAATAAATTTTTTCATAATTTAAAACATTAAATTTTTTTATCGCACTTATATCATTTTAGAGTCAGGTAAGTACTTCAAAATTGCTTTACCTTTTTTTTAACTTGATATAAAACTCTTATTAACAAAAGTATTTTTTTTTTCATAAAAACAAATATTTTTTAATTTTTCACAAATATTATGATAACGAGCGTGTTTTGTAGTTGTTTTATATTAGAAATATAAATTTTAGTAAAATAAACATTTTTCCTGTGTTTTATGTTATTTAAACATGAAATTTCTTTACTTAATATTCGCTATAATGCTAATTACTCCTGATCCTAGCTTTTTTGAATTTAAAAATGAACAAGAAATGGATTCATGGAGAATCGTAAATGATGGGGTAATGGGAGGTCTTTCTGAAGGTAATATTAAATGGGATAAATTGGCTAAAACCATGATTTGGTCTGGTCTGCTTTCATTAGAAAATAATGGTGGCTTTGCTTCAATTCGAACGACTCCTCAAAATTATGAAGCAGGATTATTTAAAAAAATTATTCTGCGGGTAAAAGGAGACGGAAAAGTTTACAAATTTAGAATGCGTCCCTCTGGGAATTTTGATGGAATTGCTTACTCTTTAGATTTTGAAACAGAGAAAGATAAGTGGACTGAAATTACCTTGTCGACCAAAGATTTTCAACCAACTTTCAGAGGTAGAATCTATTCGGAATATGGAGCGATTAAAACAGAGGATTTACAACAAATAGGATTTTTAATCGCAGGAAAGCAAAAAGGACCTTTTCGTCTAGAAGTAGACTGGATTCGTTACGAATAGGAGACTGTCTGGCAAAGGAAATCTTGTTCCATTAATCATAACTTATTTTCCTATCTTTACGGCAAAAATGCTTTTCCGCTTTTGCCTCTTATCTTTGCAGTTTTTTCTATTATTTTCTTGCCAATCTGGTGAAAAAACAAAGGATACTCGTACCGTTTTTCATTATAATCAACATAAAAATATTACTTCTTTAGATCCTGCATTTGCCCGTGCTCAAAACAATATTTGGGGGATCGATCATCTATACAATGGATTGGTCCAGCTGGACGACTCCTTAAACGTTCGCCCTGCAATTGCCTCCAATTGGAAAGTGTCGGAAGATGGCTTGACTTATACTTTTATTATTAGAAAAGATGTGCTTTTTCACAATAATAAATGCTTTAAAGATACTAATAATAGAGTAGTTACAGCAAAAGATGTAAAGTATAGCTTTAATCGGTTATTAGACTCCAAAGTAAATTCACCTGGATCATGGGTTTTTAAGGGAAAAGTGGTAGCGCATGAACCCTTTTTAGCACCAGCGGTAGATACTTTTATCATAAAATTGGTTAAGCCATTTCGACCATTTTTAGGAATGTTGTCCATGCAATATTGTTCGGTGGTACCACGGGAAGCCGTGGAGTTTTACGGACGAGATTTTCGGAGTAATCCAGTTGGAACCGGACCGTTTAAGTTTAAACGTTGGATAGAAAACCAATCCTTGTTTCTATCAAAAAACGAGCATTATTTTGAACCAGGTTTGCCAAAAGTAGATGGGATTCGAATCAGTTTTATGGGCGATCGGAAGACTGCTTATTTAGAATTGTCGAGAGAAAATATAGACTTTTTTTCTGGCCTAGAATCTTCATATATCAATGAATTGATTACCAAAGATGGAACCATACATCCTGCTAAAGCAGATAAAATACAATTTATAAAATCACCTTACCTGAATTCAGAATATTTAGGAATCAACCTCAATTTCGGAGAAGCCAATAATCCACTTAAAACCAAAAAAATTAGACAGGCGCTTAACTACGGAATTGATCGAGCCTTGATGTTGCAAACCTTACGAAATAATGTGGGCGTACCTGCCAATTCTGGATTTACACCTGTTGGACTTCCATCTTTTGATGCTACTGCCGCTCCAGGTTATTCCTATAATCCAGATAAGGCAAGATCCTTATTGAAGGAAGCAGGGTTTCCTAACGGAGAAGGATTACCAGTCATTACTTTGCATACTACTGCTGATTATGAAGATTTATGCACCTTCGCTGCCAAGCAATGGGAAAATCTTGGTTTTAAAATAAAACTTGAGTTAGCAGAATCAGCAACGCTTCGACAAATGATGACAAAAGGTCAAGTAGCCTTTTTTAGAGCTTCTTGGATTATGGATTATCCAGATGCGGAAAGTTTTTTCACGGTCTTTTATTCCAAAAATCCCGCGCCACCAAATTATACGCGGTTTAAAAATGCTAAATTTGATCAACTTTATGAGGCAGCGCTAAAGGAAAATGACGATGCGATTAGATATGATTTATATCAAAAAATGGATCGACTCTTAATCGAAGAAGCTCCCGTTGTCTTTTTATTTTATGATCAGACTGCCTTATTTGCTTCAACATCCGTTCGTGGCCTCAGCAAAAACGCCATCAACCTTTTAAAAACCAAAGAGATTTATAAAATAAAAGATTAACACAAAACTCAATAACTCAAAACTCAATATGCGCATCTTATTTACTTTTATTCTACTATTATTTATTGGAAATATCTATGCCCAAGATTACAATGTCTATCAGAAAAAATACTGGGATTATCGAAACCGATTTTTAGGAACAGACGGCACTGTCGGCTTTGTTTCTGTAGGACCCGATCTCGGTCAAAGTATTCCAGCGGATGGCCGAAATCTTGAATCCAATTGCGAAAAAGATTGGGTGATGAAGACGCATTGCAGTACACATCCAGGAAGAGGAAAAATGAATTGGGGCGATGCTACCGCTTTTCAAGGATTCTATCTAGGGATGCTGGCCCTCGAATACGCAAACTTAGCCAGAGAAGGAAAAATCAGTGAATTAGAAGCAACGGCCCGAGAGTTACATTATGCAATATCGGCGGTAATTCGCTTAGACAAAGGCGCAGAAAAAAAGTTTGGATTAGTGGGAGAATGGAACGGATTTTTTTTAAGAGATGATATTCCTGTAGACTTCTATAAGGATCCGAAGTCAAAAGATGGATTGCGATTTTCTGATAAAGATGGTAATAGAGTAGAGTGCGTAAGTTCCGATTACTCTTGTCATAAAAATCGTGGACCAATAAATAGTGATAGTGGGAAATTTACTAGTCAGGATCAAGTTATCGGTTTGTTCTTTGGTTTTTCTTTAATTCATAAACTAGTTCCCGATCAATTCTATCAAGATTCTACCCAGACATTTGGAAAAATGGTTTCAGATCAGACAAAAAAGATTATGGATTTATGTCTTCGCAATAAATGGAAATTAAAAGGCCCCGATGGCGTAAAAATTTCAAATAAATGGGGAGGTGATTTTAGAGGATTTAATAATCTATTTCAAAAAACGGCGGTTCGCCTTACGAATGCATCCTCTAAGAAAGAATATAAAAATGGTAGTACTCGTAGTATAGGATGGGTTGCTCGTTCGACTTTTGATTGGGGATTTTGGGCACAAGCGGATCGGAATCATTGGTTGATCCTTGCCAATATCGTTAGCTCAGGTGTTTGGAATAATAAGAAAATAGCTAAGCGAAGTCTTAAAAGTGATCGGGTAATGTTTGCACTTGCCTATTCGGTGGTCAACGATGTTCCACTTCATGAAAAAATAAAGAGAGAAGATCTTGACAAATTTTTGGAAACTGCCCCTCCTGGCGGACCTTGTTATGGCATACTTGATTGTGAGGCTCCCCCTGGCTGGTTTTCAAATAACCGTTGGGTTTATCCAAATTATGCTCAGGCCGGAAATCCGTATGGTAAACATATGGAATGGAACGGAATTGACTATATGTTATTTTATAATCTTTATCATTATTTGTATAGTCAGGATATGCCGGCTTATACGCGGTTAACTGTGAAGGATTAAAAATGGACTTTGGTGGCTTTCTACCTAAAATCATCAAAATTTATTCAAAATAAAACTTAAATAGTCATTATCTATACTAGCATAAAATAATACAATACCCATTTCCCCAAATTAAGCCTTATATTCGCAGCAAAAATCAATCACATTATGGATAGTAAAAATAGTTACAACGTAAATGCCGGAGGGAAATGTCCTTTTACCGGTGGGATGGCCGGACGAAAAACGGCTGGAAATGGAATGTCAAACCGAGAATGGTGGCCTAATGAACTGAAGGTGAACATTCTACGACAGAATTCCGATTTGTCTGATCCAATGGATGCAGACTTTAATTATGCAGAAGCTTTTAGCAAATTGGATCTAGCGGCCGTAAAGCAAGATTTGTATGATTTGATGACAGATTCTCAAGATTGGTGGCCAGCGGATTATGGTCATTATGGACCGTTGTTTATACGGATGGCTTGGCATAGTGCAGGAACGTACAGAACCTCAGATGGTCGTGGTGGTGCAAGATCTGGTTCTCACCGATTTGCTCCCTTAAATAGCTGGCCAGATAATGCCAATTTGGATAAAGCAAGATTACTGCTTTGGCCGATCAAGCAAAAGTATGGTAAAAGCTTATCATGGGCAGATTTAATGATCTTGACAGGAAATTGTGCTTTAGAATCAATGGGCTTTAAGACTTTTGGTTTTGCAGGAGGAAGAGCGGATATTTGGGAACCAGAGCAGGATATTTACTGGGGTTCTGAAGCCGAATGGTTAGACGATAAACGATACACAGGTGATCGGGAATTGGAGCAGCCATTAGCAGCGGTACAAATGGGATTAATTTATGTAAACCCAGAAGGCCCTAACGGAAATCCTGATCCTTTGGCTTCAGCTCGTGATATTCGCGAAACCTTCGGACGAATGGCAATGAACGATGAAGAAACCGTGGCATTAATTGCCGGTGGTCATACCTTTGGAAAAGTACACGGTGCTGGTGATCCAGAAAAATATGTAGGAGCTGAACCAGCTGGTGCAGCGATGGAAGAAATGGGAATGGGATGGAAAAATACTTTAGGAACCGGTAACGCAGAATATACGATTTCTAGTGGTCTAGAGGGTGCTTGGACCACAAAGCCTGCACAATGGACCAATGATTATTTTAACCACCTTTTTGGGTACGAATGGGAATTGACAAAAAGCCCAGCAGGTGCACAACAATGGACACCTAAAGGTGGGGCAGGAGCTGGTACGGTGCCGGATGCACACGTAGCTGGTAAGACCCACGCACCGATGATGTTGACTTCTGATTTGGCACTTAGAATGGATCCAATTTACGAACCGATCTCTCGTCGTTTCCATGAAAACCCAGATCAATTTGCAGATGCTTTTGCTCGTGCTTGGTTTAAATTGACACACCGAGATATGGGATCAAGAGATCGTTATCTTGGACCTGAAGTTCCAGCAGAAGTATTGATCTGGCAAGATCCTGTTCCTGCAGTTGATCACGCATTGATTGATGAAAACGATATCAAAGAATTAAAAGGAAAGATTTTAGAAACTGGAATTTCTGTTTCTCATTTAGTTGGGACTGCTTGGGCATCTGCTTCTACTTATCGTCAAACTGACGGTCGAGGTGGTGCCAACGGTGGACGAATTCGATTAGCACCACAAAAAGATTGGGAAGTAAATAATCCTGGACAATTGGTGGTAACTTTAGATAAATTAGAAGGTGTGCAACAGGCATTTAATGCGGCAGCGTCTGGCGGAAAGAAAGTTTCTATGGCAGACTTAATTGTACTGGCTGGTTGTGCTGGTGTTGAGGCAGCAGCGAAAAAAGCAGGACATGATATCACGGTTCCATTTACGCCAGGTCGTACGGATGCAACGCAAGATATGACCGATGTTGAATCGTTCGAACCACTTGAGCCAGAAGCAGATGGTTTCCGAAATTATGCAAGAGAAGCCTTTACGGTTTCTGCTGAAGAAATGCTAATTGATCGTGCTCATTTATTGTCACTAACCGCTCCTGAGATGACCATCTTAATGGGTGGATTACGTGCGATTAATATCAATTATGATGGTTCCAGAAATGGTGTCTTTACCAATAATCCTGGTGCTTTAACCAATGACTATTTTGTGAATCTTTTAGATATGGGTACGACTTGGAAAGCCATCTCTAAATCTGAAGATGCATTCGAAGGTCGTGACCGAAAATCAGGAGATTTAAAATGGATCGGTTCAAGAGTAGATTTGATTTTTGGTTCTAATACAGAACTTCGTGCCTTGGCTGAAGTTTATGGATCAAAAGATATGGAAAGCCAATTCATCAAGAGATTTGTTGGTGTTTGGAACAAGATGATGAATCTAGATCGTTTTGATATTAAAAACCCTACAGCTTAAGATATTCTAAACTATATTAATTTTGGAAAGGCGGCTTTTTTGGGTCGCCTTTTCTTGTTTGATTAAGAAAGTAACTAGAAAAAGGTTTAAAATAGAAGTAGCTTGTTTTTTCTATTATTGTTTATTGAGCTTGTATCTAGGGCTGGAGCCCTAATCTAATAGCTAACTTTTTTGATAGAATCAGTATTGCTTTAGGTTTAGCTACAAAAAAAATAAGGAAAAAGAATTACCTTCGCCTCAAATCAAAAATACTATGACCCGCTACCCACAACTAAAAATAAAAGACGATCGAATCGCTGCAATTGAACGTCGTCATCCTTGGATTTTCTCCCGAGGAATTCTCAAACATAAGCCAATAGAAGATGGTGAAATTGTTGAAATTATTTCTCGACAAGGACATTTTCAGGCCATTGGATATTACCAAGATGGAAGTATCATGGTCCGTGTTTTGACGTTTATTCAAGAAGAAATTGATGATACTTTTTGGTTAGATAAAATTCAGGAAGCGTATAATCTACGAAAGAACTTAGGAATTATTTCTGATCAAACCAATGCTTATCGCTTGTTACATGGAGAAGGAGACGGACTGCCAGGATTGGTGGTGGATATTTATGCAGAGATTGCAGTGATCCAATGTCACGCGATCGGAATGCATCGACAATTACCTGCGATTCAACGAGCGTTGGAGACGGTTTTAGGCAATCAGATTTCAACTATTTATGATAAAAGTAAAAATACCTTACCTGAAAAATATAGCAATACGATTACCAATGGCCCGATTAAAGGGGAAGCTACCGAGACGGAAGTTTTAGAAAATGGACATCGTTTTTATGTGGATTTGGTGACTGGGCAGAAGACGGGATTCTTCTTGGATCAGCGGGATAATCGCGACGTGTTGAGTCGGTTTTCTAAGGATAAAGCGGTATTGAATTTATATTGTTATACTGGTGGATTTTCTGTGTATGCACTCGAAGCTGGGGCCAAAAAAGTTTTGAGTATCGATGCTTCGAAAACAGCAGTAGCCTTAATGGAAAAGAATATTGCGTTGACAAAAAATGCGGATCGACATAAATCATTGGTGCAAGATGTAAACCGATATTTAAAAGAAATTCCGATAGGAGAATATGATACGATTATTGTTGATCCTCCGGCTTTTGCAAAAAGTGTTCGGAAAAAACACAATGCCATTCAGGCTTATAAGCGAGTGAATAGTATGGCTTTACAGAAATTAAAACCTGGAGGTACCTTATTTACGTTCTCTTGTTCTCAAGTAATTGATGCCCAACTTTTTTACAACACAATTACGGCTGCTGCGATTGATGCAGGCCGAAATTGTCGGGTCATTCGTCATTTATCTCAAGGAGCAGATCATCCGGTAAATATCTTTCATCCTGAGGGGAAATATTTGAAAGGTTTGGTATTAGTGGTGGAGGGGTGAAATGGTTGAAATGTTGAAACGCTTCGCTTGTTGATGGAGTAAATTGGTATATTTCTTTTTTAAGAAATTCTTATGTATAATTATCTAAAAAATGAGAATTGGAAGGAATAATAAAATATGGAATTGTTGGGTTTAGTAGAAACCAATTTGATAAGAAAGCAGCACATCAAATTCTAAGTGATATTTTTCTAAAAATCAAAGAGAAACACCCAGATAAATTGATTGAAATTGTTAGTGGGTATACTAATTCTGGAGTCCCTAAAATTGCTTATGAGTTATCAGAAAAATTTGGATTTATATCCGTAGGATTTTCAGCAAAACAAGCATTGAGGGTAAGAAGTGGTGTTTATAAAG
>CALGJS010000370.1 GCA_937927835.1 uncultured Saprospiraceae bacterium
TGTTACTAAAGAAAATAAATTAGCGGTGTATCGCCCTGAGAAATTTAGCGACATCGATAATAAACAGGAGTCTCATACTTTTGTAATGGATGTGATAGATCGAACGATTGAGACAGAGGAAGACATCCGAGAGATTCTCCAGTTTTAAGAATGAAATTATTGTTTAAGATTCCGATTTTTATTGCTCCTACTTGTTTTGCAAGTAGGAGCTTTTTTGTAGGTACACTATGGATTTAGTGAACTACCCCGACCCAAGGGTACGGGGAATTCTAAACACCGATTAAAAAAATTCAAAAGAGGTATTAATCAAACTTCTCGAAACAAATCTTCTAAAGTCAATGATCGAGAAACAATTCCACTACTATATTGATTTTCTGTTAAACCAAAGGTGGTAATGAAGACCAGAAAAAGCTGTTTTTTAGTTTTAGTAGTTGCTTTGAAAATATTGACTTTATTACTTAAGTTTTCAAAGTAGGCTTTTGAGATACTGAAAAGTTGATTGCTAAATTTAATTTCAAAAAGATTAATTACTTGGTCATTCCTATCTAATACTAGATCAATTTGAGTCCCTTTCTGTGTCTTAGTTCCTTTATAAAAAAAAGAAGAAGAGACACTTTGAATGCCTGCAATTCCGAGTCCTTTTTTAATTTGAGGTAGATGCTTTAAGCAAATACTTTCATATGCGTAACCACTCCACGCTTTGATAGCAGGAGTTTGTCCTAATAAATTCCAAGTATCTGTGCCTTCAAACTCATTAGATTCAATAAATTGTAAATAGAATAAAGAGTACTCGTCAATTAACCGATATAGTTTTTCCTTCTTTTTCTTTTTGTGAGGACGATAAGCTGAAATAAAGCCAGATTGCTCTAATTCTTGCAGAACACGTTGAATACTTCCTCCTTCTGGTACTTTGCCTATTTCAATAATTTGTTGTCTGGTTAATCCTTGTTTTTTCTTAGCTAAAGCTCGGATAACCGCAATATGCTTATCCGCATTAGCAAAAAGAGAAGGATAGAGATTCAGGAATTCATCTCTTAATAAGCCTCCTTTCGAAAAACAAATTTGGTTAATATTTTCGGTAGCACTTTTTCCTTTAGTAATTTCTTTCAAATAATGAGGAATGCCACCCATCGCCATGTATAATTGGACTATGTGGTATTTTTCAAAATGTAAATTACGGCTCTTGAGATATAGTTCTGTTTCTGATAAATTAAACGGTTCAAGAAAGATTCTTTGGGTGATTCTATTATATAATCCTCCTCTATGATGTACTACTTTTTGAATCATCCAAGAGGCAGCAGAACCACATACAACAATGACTATATTTTCTCTTACTGCCCAATTATTCCAAAAGAAACTAAAGCCTCTTAAAAAACCAGAGCGAGGAGTCGCCAACCACGGCAATTCATCAAAGAAAACAACTGTTTTCTCTTTAGATTGAGCTGTCCTTTCTTTGAGATAAGTAATTAACATTTGAAATGCCTCCTGCCAAGAAGTTGGTGTTTTATAAGCTATTTTGGAATTGGCATATTCATTTAATAAATAAGCAAAATTGCCTAATTGCTCTTTCAATGGAGTGTTTTGTGTTCCGGAGATAGAAAAGGCAATGTACTTTCCATAGATTTGATTGATGAGGAAAGTTTTCCCAACTCTACGCCGACCAATCACTGAAACCATTTCTGCATTTGTGCTATTTAAAGCTTTTTTTAATACAGCTATCTCTTCTTTTCGACCTATTAATTGTTCCATATTGACTTATATTTGGAGAAATCTATGTAAAAATAAGTAGATTTCTCCAAATATAAAAACTTATAAATGGAGAAATCTATTTATTTCCATTAGTTTTTCACCACCAAAGCAATAATTCCTACTCTACTCGCTTACCCTTCAGTTCTTGGCCTCCTTGAAATAAGGTTACGTTATCTACTTTACCATTTTCTTCTGGATGGAACGTCAATTGAGCGACTACGACTTTTAGATAAAATTCCGTTTTACTTTTTGCAAAGATTGGGAACATCGGTTGTCCGGTCGCTTGCGCATTCAACTGTTTACCGTCTCTTGTGATCGTCAAAACAAAACCAGGCATTAGTTCATATTTTCCTAAGTAGGTATCTAAAATTTCTTCTGACACTTCTACCGCTTTGACCAAGTCTTTTGTTTTTTCTCCCATTTTTTCCAGTTGATCGATTCCATTTTGATTTGCAGGATTTAATTCAACTGATTTTTTATAATTTTTAATGGCTCCTTCTTTATCACCTTGCAATAATAAAACTTCTCCATAACTGTCATAGACATTAAACGATGCTGGAAAAGCATCAACGTTCAATTTAAAGATTGCAGCAGCGGCATCTAACTGATCATTTTGTAAAAAACGATAGCCTTCTGAATTCATATCATTTTCGGATAAGTGGTATTTGGAATCCTCTTTTATTTTATCAAAATGCGCTAAACCCGCAGGAATCCCTTTCTCCATCATCGTTGCTGCTACTTCGGCGGAAATAGATTGTTTCGGCAATTCATACGGTTGATCATGTAGAATAGCATTAATCCCTTTGCTCATATCATCAAGATCCGCACCGCCGGTATTATTTAATAAAATAACCAACTCTTTATTTTTAGGTAGTCTAGAAATAAGGGTATTAAAACCATTGATTCCTCCTCCGTGGGTAATAATATCCTGCTCTATTCCGGTGTCGCCAAGGGGTACTTTTCCAACCATCCAGCCGTAACCATAGTGCATTCCGAAGGCTTCGACGTAAGGCGTAAACATTAAATCCATATATTTTTTAGGAAGCACCTTTTCTGTATATAAGGCCTGATCCCAAAGAAATAAATCTTCCACGGTAGAATACATAGATCCAGCAGCATAAGGAATTGACATATCCAGATAGTCGGCATTGACATAGGCACTACCTGCTTTTTCATAACCCGCTGCGCGATTTTCAAGTATCTGATCATGATGATCGTA
>CALGJS010000371.1 GCA_937927835.1 uncultured Saprospiraceae bacterium
TCAGCAGGCGTACCGTTATCATTACAAGTGATATTGGTTAAACCAGAATTTAAAAGAAGACAGCCGTCCGAACAATTCCCTGGATCAGTGAGTGTAAATCCAAAAGTACATCCATTATTATCATTGTCGATAATGTTGATATTTAAATCCCCGTTTCCAGCGGTACCAGGAAGGGTTGAGTAGGAAGTTGTCATTCCATAGTTGCCACCAATTGAGGTGAAGTCGCCAGCAAGTGAGTATCCATTTCCGATATTAGACCCAGTAGGATTTAAATCAAAAGAGATAAAATCATCAGTTGGATCGGTAGGTGTGCCATTGTCATTACATTGAATATTGGTTAATCCTGCGTCGGTTAAATTACAAGTTCCAGAACAGGTGCCAGGATCAGTAATCGTTTCAGTAATAAAACAAGCTGGATTGTTATCATCCGTAATGGTAATATTGAGGTCTCCTGCGCCTGCCGTACCCGGTTGGGTCGTGAAAATAGTCGCTGTTCCGTAGTTGGCCGAAGTAGGCGTCAAGACCGCACCACCAATTGTGTAACTAGTTCCAGTATTAGCCCCAGTTGGATTAAGTTCAAAAGTAAAAAAGTCGTCGGAGTCGTCGGATGGTGTACCGTTATCATTACAAGTGATATTGGTCACCCCAGAGGCAGTAAGTGCACAATCATCTGAGCAATTTCCTGGATCATTGATGATCTCTGTGATAAAGCAGTTCCCGTCGTTATCATCGGTGACATTAATAACTAGATCACCTGCTCCTGCTGTTCCGGGGTTGGTACTAAAAGTAGTAGTAGTACCATAATTAGCAAAGTTCGGAGTCAGAGCCAGACCGTTTACAGAGTAAGAAAAGTCTGTATTTTGCCCAGTAGGATTTAAATCAAAAGAGATAAAATCATCCGTTGGGTCGGCAGGCGTACCGTTATCGTCACAAATGATATTGCTTAAACCAGAAGTCAAAAGCATACAATCTTCTGAGCAACTCCCCGGATCAGTGAGTGTAAATCCAAAAGTACACGCATTATTATCGTTGTCGATAATGTTGATATTTAAATCTCCGTTACCAGCGGAGCCGGGAAGGGTTGAGTAGGTAGTGGTCATTCCATAGTTATCGCCAATGGAAGTGAAGTCACCAGCAAGCGAGTATCCACCTCCAAGATTAGATCCAGAAGGATTGAGATCGAAGGTGATAAAATCATCAGTAGGATCGGTTGGGGTTCCATTATCATCACATTGAATATTGGTTAATCCTGCGTCGGTTAAATTACAAGTTCCAGAACAGGTGCCAGGATCAGTAATGGTTTCTGAAATAAAACAAGTTGGGTTGTTATCATCCGTAATGGTAATATTGAGGTCTCCTGCGCCTGCCGTACCTGGTTGGGTAGTGAAAATAGTAGCCGTTCCATAGTTAGCCGAGGTAGGCGTTAATACTGCACCACCAATTGTGTAACTAGTTCCAGTATTAGACCCAGTTGGGTTAAGTTCAAAAGTGAAAAAGTCGTCTGAGTCATCGGATGGCGTACCGTTATCATTACAAGTGATATTAGTTAACCCACTATTATTGATTATACAATCATCAGAACAACTACCTGGGTCATTGATGATTTCTGCGATAAAGCAATTTCCGTCGTTATCATCATTGATGGTAATATTCAAATCACCTGCTCCTGCCGTTCCAGGGTTAGTGCTAAAAGTAGTAGTAGTACCATAATTAGCAAAGTTAGGTGTCAGAGCCAGTCCGTTCACAGAATAGGAAAAGTCTGTATTTTGACCGGTAGGATTTAAATCAAAAGAGATAAAGTCATCAGTTGGATCGGCTGGCGTACCGTTATCGTTACAAATGATATTCGTTAAACCAGAAGTTAAAAGCATACAATCGTTAGAACAAGTACCTGGATCTGGCACGGTTTCTATTAAGAAACAACTCCCATCGTTATCATCGATGATAGTAATATTTAAATCACCTGCACCTGCGGTTCCAGGGTTAGTACTAAAAGTAGTATTAGTACCATAATTAGCAAAATTAGGAGTCAGGGCCAGTCCATTTACAGAATAAGAAAAGTCCGTATTTTGACCGGTAGGATTTAAATCAAAAGAGATAAAGTCATCGGTCGGATCAGTAGGAGTACCATTATCGTCACAAATAATATTAGAAATGCCAGTAGTAGCGATTGCGCAATCATTTGAGCAATTGCCTGGGTCTGTAATGATTTCGATAATAGAGCAAGTAGGATCATTATCGTCCGTGATGGTGACGGATAAGTTACCATTACCAGCCGTTCCGTTATTTGTTCTAAAGTTGGTGTTGCCAGTATAATTACCAGAAGCTGCTGTGATACCTACTCCAGCAATAGAATAAGTAGTACCGGTATTCGCTCCTGTAGGATTTAGGTCGAAGGTGATAAAATCGTCCGAAGGATCAGTAGGAGTTCCGTTATTATTACAAATGATATTAGAAATGCCAGAAGTAGCGAGTGTACAATCATTAGAGCAATTCCCTGGATCTGTAATGATTTCGATAATAGAACAAGTAGGATCATTATCGTCTGTGATGGTGACGGATAAGTTACCATTACCAGCTGTTCCGTTATTTGTTCTAAAGTTGGTGTTGCCAATATAATTACCAGAAGCTGCTGTGATACCTACTCCAGCAATAGAATAAGAAGTACCAGTATTGGCACCTGTAGGATTTAGGTCGAAGGTGATATAATCGTCCGTCGGATCGGAAGGGGTACCATTATTATTACAAATAATATTAGAAATACCAGAGGTAGCGAGCGCACAATCATTAGAACAATTCCCTGGATCTGTAATGATTTCGATAATAGAGCAATCAGTATCATCATCATCGGTAATGGTAACAGATAAGTTACCCATTCCAGCCGTTCCGTTGGTTGTTCTGAAATTAGTGGTAGCATTGTAGTTACCAGTAGCTGGGATGATACCTGCTCCAGCAATAGAATAAGAAGTTCCATTATTTGATCCTGTTGGATTTAGATCGAAGGTGAAATAATCGTCCGAAGGATCTGTCGGTGTACCATTATTATTACAGAGAATGTTACTTAAACCCGCATCGGTAAGATCGCAGGCATTAGGACAAATCTCCGGATCGGTCACAGTAATGGCTATGGAACACATGGTGACGCCACCACAACCATTAGGCATGGAGTTATTTGTTATGGTCAGCTCTAAATCACCAGAGCCGGCTGGAACGTTACTCACGAAAGTAGTTGGACTTCCATAAGTTCCGGTGGCCGGGGTAATAGTCACTCCTGGTCCACTAACGGTGTAAGTGCCCGCTAAGTTAAATCCGGTAGGATTTAGTTCAAAACTAATATTGTTAGCATCACAGCTTATAGTGGCTTCATTGAGTCCTGCATCACCGATACGGCATGCTCGGTATAAATGCCCATCGGGGCTAATTAATATGTCTACATCAATTGGATTATCGGCAGCATCCCAAATTTCAATAAGATCTAATTGAGTCTGAGTAAGTCCAGTATTGTCCGTACCAAAACTGATTACACAATCTTGAAAGTTCCTGATGATAATTTTAGCATTACCATTTGCATTCCAGCCCAAACTAGAACTATTTAAAAAAGCCAATTCGGTAACAGATGGATCCATGTTGAAAAATAAATTTCCACCATCGTGGTCTAATGTTCCGATATCATTTTGATTTGCATTCCAATTAATAGTGAAGTTTCCAGATGAGTTTCTACCACGGATATTTGCTTCCATCGTGTTGGCACCATTGATGGTAAAAGAACCTTTGGGATCAGTATTAGGCGTTGTGAACTCAAATAAAGCGGTTCTAGGAGCAAATAATCCAGGTGCCATAATGTTACTTACTACGTTGGTTTCGAATACACGAAAAACACCAGTGAATGTGCTATTGTCTGCAGACGGGGTGAAAGTAGTTAAACCAGCATTACTACCAAAGGTAAATCTATTTGATCCAGCAATGGAACCATTCATAATTGCTTGAGATTCGGATTGTGTCCTCAGAACGGTAGTGGTAGATACAATAAGTGTATTATTGAAAATAAACCGATTGTCTGAAGATCCTTGCAATAGGAAAAGGGTTCTATCTGCCCCGCCGCTATTATTTACTTCTAGATCGCTGTCAAAGGTCAATGATATTCCAGTGGTGGAATTTACAAAAACACCATTATCTTCAAGAGGGCTATTAATATCTAGGGTTAAAAGATTACTTCCAGATATTAATTTGTTGGTTGTATTATTAGGTGATAACACTCTAAGCTGTTTAATCGTAAAGTTGGCATCTACATCAACAGCGTCTGCCTCTAAAGTAGCAACACTAGTTGCCGCCGGAACACCGACAGGATTCCAGTTAGCACCATCGCTCCAAATACCGGTGCCATTCCCATTTGTATAACTCTGGCCAAATGTGGAAGTTAAGAGGAATATTGAAAAGAAAAGGGTAGATAAAAACTTCATAATTTTTAGTCTTATTGGTTAGAACAACTGGCTTGATTCACAATGCAATTCAGTAGTCTATATAAATATTTACGAAAGAATATTTCTCTGATCCCAAAAAAGAAAAAGTAGGATTGGTCGGAGCAATGTTCAATATCGCTAAAGTGATTTTCAATGTTATGGCAACAATCTAACAGATAAATAGATATTTAAGTCAGATTTTGATTTTTATTATCCCTAAACAAGTTAAAGGTAGCCTGTAGAAGAATTGTCTTCCTGAGTAAGTGAATTGTGATCTTGAATAAAAAGAAAGGATTTGCCCAAAACAAATAAAATTGTTTTAAACAAGAGAATGTAGGTGGTTTTAGGATGTAAATTTAGTCTCATTTTGTAAGAAGTTAGGATAAAATGAATCATTATGCTATTTAAGAGCCAAAAAAGTAGGGTCCTCTTAAATTAGTATTTAAGTCAGATTATGTCGTTATAATTTGGTGTTTGTAGAATTAAACAGATGCTGGGTGCGATACTATTCTGTCTGATAGTAAATTACGGTAGATTCCGTCTCATCTTCTTATTTAGGATTACCTACCTTTTGCACTATTTTACCTACCTATTTAGGGTTAAATTTAGCTATTGCTTTATTAATTTAAAATGCTCTGTCTCTTCTCCAATTTTTGCCTTAATGCAAATTTGAAATTGTTTTTGCGTTTGAGACTGTATTAGAAAAGCTTATCCTTCTTCTCTCTTATGTTTTTTAGCACTTCCTTTTCGTTCTTCTCTAAAAAGTTTTTCTTGGTCTCTATATTGGTCCATACGATCGATATCGACATTTTCAAATTCACGTTTTAGCAACCATCGTGGCCGTTCTAGGGTAGATTCCCATTCAAAGACCATTTTATACATTTTTTTTATTTTTTCAGGATACTTTGCTGCGAGGTTGTTGAGTTCTCTTTCGTCTTCGGCAATATTATATAATTCTGCCGGTCGATCGGGGTATCTTATAAATTTCCAGTCACCATCTCTAAGAGCTGCTCTTGCTTGTTTTTTCCAATAGAGTAGTGGGTGTGGTCTTTCTTGTTTCTCACCACTAAGGTAGGGAATAATATTTACCCCGTCAATACCTTCTAAGGTGTTTTCGTCTCCACCACCTGCCACAAAAAAGGTAGGTAATAAATCCAAGGTGCTAATTGGATAGTCATAAGTGATAGATGGTTGTATTTTTCCCGGCCATCGGAGTAGAAAAGGTACTCGAATTCCGCCTTCTAGGTGATTTGACTTTGTTCCACTGAGTGGATAATTACTAGAAGCGTTTTTGTCGGTTGGTCCGCCATTATCATTGGTAAATACTACGATGGTATTTTCTGCTAACCCTAGGGCTTCTAATTTATCTAGGATTTTTCCACAGGCACGATCTAGAGCTAAGGTCATGGCAGCCACAATTTTTCGGTTACCTTCTAATTGGGGAAATTGGTCTAAATCTTCAGGTGTGGCATCCATAGGCGTGTGCACGGCGTTGAATGATACAAATGCAAAGAAAGGTTGTTCTTTATTTTTTTCAATAAAATTAACCGTTTCGGTAGCCAATTGATCTGTTAAATATTCAGCAGGTTCTTCAAAATTTTTAAAATTTCGTTCCATTTTATTTAGCGGTTGACGAGGCTCTTCTGGATAGGCGAAATAACTTCGGGCACCACCACGAAAACCATAAAACTCATCAAAACCTCGGTTGTTTGGATGAAAACGATCCGCACCACCAACGTGCCATTTTCCATAGAAACCCGTTTTATAACCTACTTTTTGTAAGTAATCACCAATTGTTTTTTCTTCAACGGGAATACCCATCTCTGGACCATCAGCCGCAGAGACTTCACTCATAAAACCAGGCACATTATTTTCCGTAAAACCAAATCTTTGTTGATATTTTCCAGTGATAATTCCCGCTCTAGAAGGACCACAGGTTGGGTCAGAAACATAACCTTGGGTAAATCGAACTCCTTGTGCAGCTAGTTTGTCTAGGTTTGGGGTTTTCATGGTTTTACTACCATGAAAACCAAAATCAGCATACCCTGCATCATCTGCAAATAATAGAATGATATTTGGTTTTTCCGGAGTAGGGGACTTGCCAGAAATGGTTCCTAGCTTTTGGGATGAACAAGAAAAAATAAGGAGAACGGCTGGAATAATGAGGATTATTTTTTTCATGTCAAACGGTATTTTTAAGCATAAAGGAAGCTCCCAAATAAATTGGGGCTTCCT
>CALGJS010000372.1 GCA_937927835.1 uncultured Saprospiraceae bacterium
CGTAGTGGCTGCATTATTCCAAACGCGACTAGAAACTTCCCATGTTCCAGCCATTACTGGAAATCCGTTACCAGAAAGAATACCATTTAGGTCACGGTTGTACATAATCTCAGCTCCTGATCCTACATTTAACCAAAATGCTCCTCCTAATCCACCAGATCCATTGGTGTTAGTATTATCAAAATACCATGCAAATTGACCTTGAGTAGGCGTATTAGGAACGATCTCACCTTCAACTTCAAGCGTAAAGGTTTCAGTTGGTCCCATTACCTGAACTACACCAGTAGTAAGCAGTGTTCCAGCTTCACATTCTGTGATAAAGTTTGCAGGTCCTACTAAAAGGCAGAATTCTCCAGCTGCTGCTTGGAAACCATCCACCAACATATAGTAGGTAGTACCAGCAACCGTTTCGATAGTGACTTCAGAAAACCAGTTTCCAGCACCAGAACCAGGTCCATCTTCATTACATCCATTAGCAACTGGGGCAAGGGAACCACATGCACCAGAATAGGTAGCTATCTGTGCGTCAGCATTCGCAATATAATTTGCGGAACCACAATCACTTGTTCTGATGGTATAAGCACTTCCATCACCTGTAAAAGTAAACCAAAGGGAATTTTCAACGATTGGAGTTGCTTCTCCAAAACAGGCGAATCCATTAGTTGGGTCACTTACATTCGTAGCCATTGTATTATCGAAAAGGGTTGAAGCATTGCTGTTTCCGTCAAATAAGGCAGAAATATCAATGGCCCCGCTACATTCGTTATTAGCAGGTTGTGCATACAGTGCTGAAGCACTTAGTACCATGAGACCTACCAATAATGATAGAAATTGGGTAATTTTTGCATTCATAAATTAGAAATTTTGATTGATTTAATTTAATGTTATAAGATGCTAAAATAAGGGAATTAGGGGAGAATGAACCGAAATTGCCACTATTTTAACGGGAATATATGAGTCTTTGTCATTTGGTTGGCTAAGTTGATAGAAAAAATGCATTGAAAAAATAAATAATATGATTTTTTTTGTGAAACTTAGCCTAATTAAGAAAAAAAGAGCTGTGTGGGACACAGCTCTCTTGGTTGGCGGAAGAGGAGGGATTCGAACCCCCGGTACCCGTTAAGGTACGTCGGTTTTCAAGACCGGTGCATTAAACCAGCTCTGCCACTCTTCCGGCTAATTCTGGCTTTTTCTAAAGCGACGCAAATATAGAATATTTTTCTAAAAATAAAACCCGAAAACTGGATAAATTTAGGATAATTGAGAATTAAATTGAATCAAGGTTTAAAAATTGACAAGAGGCTATAAAATTTTGTTTTTTCTTCTTCTATTTTAGCAACGATTTTTTTTGGAAAACCTAGATTTTTCTATAAAAAAACTACCTGCTCACTTATTTTGAATAATCTGAGATTAATCCTACTTTTGCGAAACATAAAACATCTTTTATAAATTAACACAATTCTAAAAAAAATGGCCAGAGAAATAGCTTTGCGGGATGCCCTGCGAGAAGGAATGTCGGAAGAAATGCGACGGGATGAAAATGTCTTTTTGATGGGAGAAGAGGTTGCTCAATATAATGGTGCCTATAAGGTCAGTAAAGGAATGCTGGACGAATTTGGTGAGAAAAGGGTAATTGATACCCCCATTGCTGAATTAGGTTTTGCTGGTATTGGCGTAGGTGCAGCCATGAACGGACTGCGTCCTATTGTTGAATTTATGACTTGGAACTTTGCTGTCTTAGCTTTTGACCAAATCATCAACAACGCAGCTAAGACCTTGTCTCAGTCTGCTGGACAGTTCAAATGCCCAATCGTTTTTCGTGGACCTTCTGGTTCTGCGGGACAATTAGCCCAGCAACACTCACAAACTTTCGAAAGCTGGATGGCGAATTGCCCTGGGCTTAAAGTAATTTCTATCGTAGATCCTTACGATGCGAAAGGTTTAATCAAATCTGCTATCCGGGACGATGATCCGATTTGTTTTATGGAGTCAGAAATGCTTTATGGACACATGGGAGAAGTTCCTGAAGAAGAGTACTTGGTACCTATCGGAAAGGCGCGTATTCGTCGAGAAGGAACAGATGTTACCTTAGTCACTTATAACAAAATGGTATTAGTAGCCGAAGAAGCAGCTAAGAAATTAGAAGCTGAAGGAATTTCTGCAGAAGTGATTGATCTAAGAACGATTCGCCCAATGGATCATGCAACGATCATCAATTCTGTTAAGAAAACCAACCGAATTGTAGTGATTGACGAATCTTGGCCGTTTGCTGGTGTCTCTGCTGAAGTAGCTTATATCGTTCAAAAACATGCATTTGATTACCTAGATGCACCTGTTATTAGAATCAACGCAGCGGATACCAATTTACCATACGCACCAACCTTCGTAGAAGAATACCTACCTAATCCCGATAAAGTGATCAAGGCAGTAAAAGAAGTAATGTACGTTAAGCGATAATTCTAAAATACCATATCCTAATAGATTGAAAGACACAAAGAATCAAACCATTACTTTGTGTCTTTTAATTTTTTGGGAATTTTCTAAGTATAGGACAAAAATAATTTGCCACGAAGACACAAAGACACAAAGGATTTTTCCTTTTGAAAAACTACGCGTAAATTTTTTCTAAGATTTTTTACAACCCAAAACCCAAAACCCAAAACCCAACAACTCAAAACTCAACAAAACTCAACCAAACATGACCAACATAACCATCATCGGCGCCGGAACAATGGGGAACGGAATTGCCCACGTCTTTGCTATGAAAGGATACAGGGTACAACTAGTGGATATATCAGAAGCTTCTTTAGAAAAAGCCCTTGCTACGATTGACAAAAATCTAGGGCGAATGGTTCAAAAAGAAAGAATTACCGCGGCCGATCAAGCAGATACCCTAGCGAGGATTACTACTAATACAGATTTAAAATCAGCTTGTGCAGATGCAGATTTAGTGGTGGAAGCTGCGACTGAGAATGTAGATCTAAAACTAAAGATCTTTAAGCAAATGGATGAGGCGGCTCCTGCTAAAGCCATTCTAGCCACCAATACTTCTTCTATTTCTATTACTAAAATTGCGGCAGTCACCAGCCGTCCTGAAAAGGTCATCGGAATGCACTTTATGAATCCAGTACCTGTAATGAAATTGGTAGAAGTGATTCGTGGATACGCAACAACTGATGAAGTAAATGATAAGATTGTAGCAGTATCTAAAAAGCTAGGGAAAGTGCCTACCGAAGCGAATGATTATCCTGGGTTTGTTGCCAATAGAATTTTAATTCCAATGATCAATGAGGCGATTTATACCTTGCACGAAGGCGTCGCTGGTGTGCAAGAAATTGACACCGTTATGAAGTTAGGAATGGCACATCCAATGGGACCTTTGCAACTCGCTGATTTTATCGGTCTTGATACGGTTTTAGCTATTTGTCGAGTACTTTATGATGGTTTTGGTAATCCAAAATATGCCCCATGTCCTTTATTAGTAAACATGGTAATGGCTGGAAAAATGGGACGTAAATCTGGCGAAGGGTTTTATGCTTATACAAAGGGAAGTAAAGAGGTGGTCGTATCTAAAACCTTTGCATAATTTTTTGATTAAGTAATTCTATTAAAATATAAAAAAGACGCTAGAAGTTTTCAACGAATAGCGCCTTTCTAATACGATGAAAATACTATTTGAAAATTTTCGACTTCCCGGAAATCAACGCAAACCTGGTGAACTCTATCTGACCATTCAAGAAGATAAGGTGGTGGACTTATCTATCTATCCATCGTTAGAAAACATTGAAAATAAAGTAGATTGTAAGGGTTGTTATATTGCTCCAGGTTTATTGGATTTGCAACTATACGGTGCAGGAGGAAAGGTCTTCTCGGAAGGTTTATCCATCGATGATTTTATGGCCATAGATCAACTTCATTTAGCCGCTGGAACGACTCGGTACTTAATGACGATTCCTACCTTAAAACATTCAGATATCTTAGAAGCTATTGTGGTCACCAAAGAAGTATTGGCTACTGAAAATACCGGTTGTTTAGGACTACACTTGGAAGGTCCTTGGCTAAGTCCAAAGCAATGTGGAGGCCATGATCCAGCGATTATTCGACGTCCCAATATGGATCAATTAAAAGAAATTATCCAAGCAGGGAAAGGAGTCATTAAATTAATTACCATTGCTCCAGAAGAATTTCAAACCGAAGATCTAGAATGGTTATTGTCAACAGGAATTGCGATTTCTGCTGGACATTCTAATGCCACCACTGCAGAAGCCAAACAGTTTTTTAATCAAGGCCTCCGATTGAGTACCCATCTCTATAATGCCATGTCAGGAATGCATCATCGAAGTCCAGGACTAACCGGAGCGACTTTGACAGATGATCGGGTTTTTGCCACAATTGTGGTCGACGGAATACATGTAGATTATACCATGGTTGCCTTAGCAAAGCAGCTAAAAAAAGACCGACTTATATTGATTTCAGATGCGACCTTTTATGGAATGGAAAAAGGCATTTCTCATTATTATGGACAAGAGATTTCTAATATAGATGGTGCTTGCAGAAATCCAGAAGGCCGCTTAATGGGATCAACGAATTCCTTATTAGAGGCCGTCCGAAATATGGTTCGTTATGTTCAAACACCAATTCCTGACGCAATAAAAATGGCGAGTACTTATCCTGCTCGGTTTTTAGGAGAAGTGGCTTATGGACAGTTGGCAACAGGCAAAGTGGCGGATATCTTATTGTTGGATGAACAATTGAGTTTAAAACGAATCTTTCGTAGTGGAAAGGAGGTTTTTTGACGTTAGAAATGGGAAAGTTGACCTTTTGATTTGGTTACTTTATGTTATTTTAAATAAAAAGATGAAATCTGCTTTTTGGTTTTTAATATTTTCACCAAGGATAATCAGATTATTAACTAAATACCGTAAAATTGTGATTTTTTTCACCTGATCTCCCTAATATCAAAAGAAATCTGATTATTTTACGTTAAGATATTAACCTTTGATCATATTTGTAGTCAAAGATAAAATGGTTAGAAGTAATTCAGTTTACTTAAAATCGTTATTCAAGAACCAAAATAGCGTACTATGTCATACACAGCAGTTAGTCACCAGGAAAAAGAAGATAAACGACGAGGAGCGATTACGAGTGCTGTGATTCACATACTCTTAGTTATTCTCGCGATTTTGCCTTTGTTAACCTTCCCAGATCCACCTCCGGGTCAGGCAGGTGTTTTGGTCGCATTTGGCGATCCAGATGCAGGACAGACAGGTGGTGACATTGCCACCGCTCCTCCCGTAACTTCTGATACAGAGCCCGTAGCGGCTGATGAACCCGAAGAACCAGTGGAGGAAGAAAAGCCAAAAAAGGAAGTTAAAAAAGCAAAGGAAAAACCTGCTCCAGTTAAGCAACCTAAAAAGGAAGTAACAACGGACAAGAATTCCAAAGAACGGGCTATTGAAAAAAAGAAAGCAGCTGAAAAAGCGGCGGCAGAGAAAAAATTGCGAGATGCACGTCGGGCAGCGGAGGCAGAAGAACAAGCGGCGCGTGATAAAATTGCTAAAGCCAAAGCGGATGCAAAAAGAATAGCAGATGCCAAAGCGGCAGAAGCAAAACGTATTGCAGATGCTAAAGCCGCCGAAGCAGATAAATACCGTAATATCGGTCGTACCGCTGGTGCAGGTACCGGTGGAGGATCCGGAACAAAGCCTGGTAACCAAGGACAGACAAATGGAGATCCTAGAGGAGAAGCTTTAGATGGTATCAGCACTGGAAGCGGGGTATTAGGTGGTGGAATTGCAGGACGTAAAATTGTGAAAAAACCAAGAATTCAAGATCGCTCTCAGAATACTGGAGTTGTCAATGTTAAGGTTTGTGTAGATTCTGAAGGGAACGTTACCAGCGCA
>CALGJS010000373.1 GCA_937927835.1 uncultured Saprospiraceae bacterium
GTCATCCCAACCGTCTTCAGAACTCATTTCGAAGTTGCCCATATAACAAGTGATATCCTTCTCATATTCAAGGGCAGCGAAAATTTTGTTCTTACAAGTTTTGGACATTTTGTCGGGCAAGGAAGAAGCTGCTTTAAAGAGGCTACCACCAGCTTTGCCGTAGTGCTTTTTCAAAAACACTTTATCGACTGGCTCAATCGCGATAAACAAACCATAATTGGCATTATTGATAGCTAGGTTGGTATAACCAGCTTTAGGTGTTGGCAAGTAATTACCTGCGATTTCATATCCCATCACTTCTCGCAATAAACTTGGATCACGGAGGGCATTCGAAAGTTTGATCTTTCTGTATCCTTGATGGTTTTGATTTTTGTTGATATAGTTCAACTTGATATTAAAAGCGTTTCGTTTGCTACCCGTTCTAAAAGATTTAGAACCACGGTACCGAACACCCACGTTTTCGTATAATTTTCCATCGATTTCGATGTTCGCTAAGAGGTAACCATCACCTTGGATGCGTAAACTATCCAAAAGATAAGGCCAATCTTGTTGATTAAACTTAAGTTTTAGCGAATGAACCTGATCAGTGTTAAAGAAGTCTTTTTCAACCGAAGCAGTGTTCTGGGCGAAAGAAAGCCCCGATAGTAAGAATACCATCAAGGTCGGGAGTAAGATTTTTTTCATAAGAGCAAAATACGTTCGATGATTCGAAATTGATATTTTCTATGAATTTTCCGTTTACCAAAGAAAACATCTCAAATTCGGGTTCGTCTTAATTCATCACGAACTACCAAACCCTAACCGCAATAATAAGCAATTTAGTGCAGAGAACCCCTATAAAATGGGTGATTATGCTAGTTTTAGGTTAAGACATAGTCCAATTTTTCTCAATTTCGCTCAATCATGGAAGTTTAGGTAAGCTCTAGTAACTGCTGGATGTGTAAGGCGATATTTATGGTCATGACCGAAATCAAGGCAATAGCGGCCAAACGTAGCCACCAACCGTTTTCTTTACGGAACTCGTCCATTTTTGCCTGCTTTTTGGCGTCTTTTTGCTTAATAAACCCTCGAACGAAGAGATATAGATAGATTCCGATGGCTAAAAATATAATTTCAAAGAAAAGGCCTAGATATTCCATGTGTAGATCAGGATTTTAAAATTAATTGGACAAATATAATTAACATTATCAATCTAATTGGCAGCGGTGTTTTTTGCTATTTGCTTTTAGCTATTTGCTTCACTTTTATCCCAATATAAAGAGGGAAATAACTGTTTAAAAAACTATCCTTCATCGCATTTTATACAAGTTTTGGGGCATCTTTTACAATGCTTTCCTTTCTTTTTCTTGTATTTTTTACAACACTTTTTCTTACAGCATTTCTTCGGCATCGCAGGTGGTTAGCAACTTAAATAACAGAAAACTTTATCTGTCTTAAAACGGATAAAGTTCACTGTTCTAAATTAAGCTTTAAAGGTCTTTATTTATTTTCAATACTCATACTTATCGTCAAAATATCTTTGTCGAATAGATACATACCACTTTTATCGTCACCGATTAGTTCTAACTTATCATTCATGGTGCGAGCAAGCGCTTCCTCCTCTATCTGTTCGGCAACATACCATTGGAGGAAATTATGGGTTGCATAATCCTTTTCTTCTAGCGCAACTTCAATACACTTATTGATACTTTCCGAAACAAAAACTTCGTGCTTTAATAGCGCAGCGAATGCGTGTTTGATGGAAGGAAAAGTCAATTGTGGTTGTGGTAAAGCTGGAACCGTCGCAAATCCGCCCCGTTCATTAACAAAATGAATCAGCTTAAGCATATGTTGTCTTTCTTCTTCGCTATGCATGTAAAAGAAAGCGGTTACATTATCTATACCTGGTTGGATTTCAGCCCAAGAGGCCATCGCTAAGTATACTTGAGAAGATTCTGCTTCAATCTTAATCTGAGAATTTAGCATTTCCTGCATTCTTTTGGATAACATACTTCTTTAGTTTTTTTGGTGAATAATAAAAATTGCTTTTGGCTATTTGCCATTTGCTTCTTGCCCACTTCCATTTCAAAATTAAATACTACTGGATTTTCTTAACGAACTACCTTTTCTGTCATTCTGTAGGCATTGTTCCCATTTTGCAATTTTTGCTTTTGAAGTTGCTTTTGCTTTTGCTTTTGCTTTTGAAATTAAAAAATAAGCATCTGGAATCCTTAATTATATACATAAGAATTTAATTCCTGTTGCACTAATTAAAATATAAACATCATTAGTACTAAACTTGTTCTTGTGGAAGTTCTTCAAAATTACCCGTTTGGCGGTTTTTACGAACATTCGACCAATCAAAGTATCGACCATTCATTACTACATAAACTCCTGGAGGCAAAGTCTGTGAAAAAGCGAGTGCACTCCCTAAATTAAAAAACCCATCCGAAGAAGTACCAAAAGCATAAGGTATCATGGCACCAGTTAGCACAATCGTTTTATCAGGAATAGCAGCTGCAGCCAACTCCTTAGCCGTCATGACCATTCGGTCGGTACCGTGCGTAATAAGGATATGATTGTGTTTTGACTTGCGGCAATTATGAATCAAAATATCTCGATCATCTTCGGTCATCTCCAAACTATCAATCATCATCAAAGTTTTCAAATCAATATCCAAGGTACACCGTCCTCGAGTGAACATTTCCTGTAAATGGGTATCCTTAAAATAGAGTTCACCAGTGATAAAATTATATTCTTTATCGAACGTTCCTCCGGTTACAAATACTTGAATCATAGTTTGTTGTTTTTAGTCTATAGAAAAAGGCCGATGTTTTGGTTCCATCGGCCTCTTTCAAGACGTAAAGCTAGTAATTAATTATTGAATTAAAAATTGCTTAAGTACTTGGACAAAATTATATGTAAGTTATGACTCAGAAGATTTTTGAGCTAGTCAACGCACAAAAACCGGAGTTATGCCGTAGCATAATGAGGCTTTTTGTAAGCCTGCCTGCCGGCAGGCAGGGCAGAATAGCGCAAAAAGATTCAGTCATTACTTATAGTTTAATTTGTCCACGTACTTAATCCAACTTAAACATAGCAGCATCCATTCCTTTGTTTACTTCGACCTTTTCTACTTTCATGACCAAAGGCATTGGCATTCCAGCACCAGATGCTTTCATCTGGAATGGGAACATAATTCCATCAACCGCTTTATATTCAGAGAAAACTACATCTCCTTCCTCACTGATTGATTTTATCTTTAGGTTGGTAGTTACGTCAAAGTAATCTGTTGATTTTTTACCGTAAGGACTTGCAATAATTAGCTTGTACGCATCTTTTCCATCTACCGATTCTGTTCCTGCTAATTTCACTTCATAATCCAAGCGATCATAATGTAATTCAGGGAAAATAAGTGCTCTACCCTTCATAGGATTTACTTCCTCACCTTCCATCATTTTTTCGCCTTGCATGCCACCCATTTTTGCCTTCGTACCATCAAAGATCACCGACTGAACCACATTGCCCATCATCGTTACCTTATTCGAAAATTTTTCATTGCCCATTTGGTAATTTTCCATCGACAAAGTCATTCCCTGCATAGAAGCAGAAGCCATACTATAAACTTCATTAACTTTCATTAATTTATCTTTACCACCTACGGCTTTGATATAATTGGTCAACACCGTCTGTGCCGTCAAACCATCTGGCACCGTATTCTTGTTCATCTCTACTTTATTACCATACACATCATAGTATCGTACTTTTCCGTCTGTAGAAAACCCACCTAATTTCTCCGCCACCTCGTCTTGATTTCCAACTACCAAGATATGCGCATTTTTCGTAAGAAAATACTTCTGTGACATTTCCTGTACATCTTCTGGAGTTACTCTGCTAAGCTTCTCTAAGTATGTTGAATAATAATCTTTTGGTAAATTATAACGTGCCGTATTCAAAGCAAATCGAGCCACTGTTTCAGGACGCTCTAAAGAACGAGCAAAGTTTCCAGCCATCACAGACTTGGCCAATTCTACTTCTTCCAATGGTGCTTTGATATCACGCAGCGTATTTAGCTCTTTCATAAATTCTACCAAACTACTATCCGTTACTTCGTTACGTACGCTAGCAGAAGCTAAGAAGTATCCTACATTTTTATCATAGCTCAATCGGCTTCGCGCACCGTAAGTGTACGCTTTTGTTTCCCGTAAGTTATCATTCAATCGACTCTGGAAGAATCCACCTAAAATGGTATTCGCTACAGAAGCTTTGATTAAATCATCTGCACCTGGCTTTAAATTTACTGGGTAAGTAATATTGATGATAGACTGTACTGCCCCACTCTTGTTAACGAAGTCAACGGTTGTTGCATCAGGCGCAGAAGGCACTGGATAATCGTATTGTTCTACCTTGTCCGTTTTTGCCCAATCACCCAAATACTTTGTTACTAAAGCTTTGGTTTTTGCCATGTCCGTATCTCCTACCACTACTAGATAACTATAGTTAGGCTTGAAATATTTTTGGTAGTATTCTTTGGTCTTAGCCAAGGTAATTTTCTCTACCGTTTCTTCAGTTACCAATTCTCCGTAAGGATGCTTCTTTCCATATCTTAACACATCAGATACATTAGAGGCAATTGCTTCTGGTGTTTCTTTATTTTGTGCTAAACCAGAAAGTGTCTGCTTTTTGATCTTGTCAAATTCTGCCTGAGGAAAAGTAGGATTCTTCACAACGTCTGATAAAATTTTCATCAAATTTTCGCTGTGTCGAGAAAGAGAGCTAGCGAAAACGCCGCTTGAACTAGTACTCATACTAGCACCCATAAAATCCACTGCTTCATCAATATCCGCTTTAGATTTAGAGGTGGTTCCTTTATTAAGTAGCTGTCCTGCAAAATCAATATATCCTGCATCCGCTCCTTGAATGATGTCTGGAGCATCGACGAATAATTGGTAAGAAACTCGTGGTAATTTATTATTTTCTACCACGATTACTTTAAGTCCATTACGCATCACAAACTCTTCGGATTTTCCGATTTGAATCTTTGGCGCAGGTCCTGCAGTAGGAGGAGAACTTCTCCAAGCTTCCGCTGGATTTTTCATGGTTTTTTCCACTTTGTCTTTTGCCATCTCTGTCTTATTAGACATTTGATCAGTAGCAGTGGTCGTCTCCGTTGTCTTAGGCGTACAGCCAAAAACGAAGAACATTAAAAATACGATATATGATATATTTTTCATTATAATAAATGTTGAATTTTTAAAATATTTTTTGAATTAAATCAGTCCATGATTAATAGTCGAATCTTTCAGTTATGATACTTTTTCTATTTTAGAAAAATCATTTCAACACATCAACGATTCAACATTTCAACACTTTATGGATTTACTGGTTTTGGTAAATAGTGTAGAGATACCCGGTTATTTTTATTGAAATATTTTTTAGCTACGCGCATGATATCTTCACGTGTTACTTTCATGTAACGTTCGATCTCTGTATTGATCAAGTTAGAGTCACCGAAATACATATGGTAATTCGCTAAACTTTCCGCACGTCCAACTACGGATGCGTTAGCCGTCACAAAATCACTTTCGATTTGGTTCTGTAATTTTTGAAATTCTTTTTCAGAAATCAACTCTGTCGCTGCTCGATTGATTTCAGCATCAATGGCCATTTCTAAGTCATTGGTTTCTACGCCCATATTGGCAATTCCGAAAACCAACGCAGCTCCTGGATCTTCTAGTCCAAGTGGGAAGTTACCAACAAATAAAGCTTTTTGCTGATCATCCACTAGACTACGGTATAGACGCGAACTTTCTCCACTAGATAATAAAGTAGACAACATTTCAACTGCGTAATAATCAGGAGTACCTTGTGCAGGAATTCGGTAAGTTTGAACAACAGCAGGCAACTGGATATTATCATAGATCGTATCTCTTTTTTCTGCCGCCAATGGTGGTTCTACAATGTTAGGACGCTTGATGGTTCCTTTTCCTTTTGGAATAGATCCGAAATATTTTTGGATCAATAATTTAGTTTTAGGAATATCAATATCACCAGCGATAGATAATACCGCGTTTTCTGGTACATAATAAGTAGCATAGAAATTTTTATAATCAACTTCCTCTGCCGCATCAAGATCCGCCATACTTCCGATCACAGAATGATGGTAAGGATGCTTGGTAAAAGCACGCTTCATAGATTCTTCTAGTACGCTACCATAAGGTTGGTTATCAATTCGTTGACGACGTTCTTCTTTTACAACTTGCCGTTGTGTTTCGACTCCAACGTTATCTACTTTAGCGTGTAGTAATCGCTCGCTTTCTAACCAAAGTCCCATTTCTAAATGATTAGAAGGTAGAATTTCGTAGTAGAAAGTACGGTCGTAAGTGGTGTTGGCATTGTTTGTTGCTCCAGCACGAGCAAGGTATTCATCGAAAGATCCTCGCTTTACGTTTTCGGAACCTTCAAAAAGCAAATGCTCAAAAAAGTGGGCAAATCCAGTTCTTCCAGGTTCTTCATTTTTGGAGCCTACATGGTACATGATACTGACGGCCACAATAGGAGTAGACTTGTCTTCATGTAAGATCACGTGTAATCCGTTGTCAAGATCATATGCTGTATAGTCGATCTTGTTTTGAGCGGAGACAAAAGTCCCCAGACTCATTAATAGGGTGAATAAGAGTTGGTTTAATTTCATAATAGAAGTATTTTTTTTCACAAAGATAGAAGGATATTGATAAACTAAGGTAGGATAATCGTCAAAATGTCGGAAATTATAGACGAATGGATTTTAGGGGGAATTTAATTGAACTAAGTACTTAATTAACTAGTCTTAGTATAGTTATGCAAATTAGGGGTTGAAAACAAATTTATAAAAAAACTGGAGACTTCCAGCATCAAGCATTATTGATGTTTTCTGCTTCTTGCCTCAATCGCGATCGAGTGAAGCAAGCAGCCAGCGGCAAATAATAGCAATCCTCAAAAAAATAGGCTTAAGAAACAATCCTGTCTCTTAAGCCTATATTATTTTATCAAAGAGATGTCCACCTCTTATTATTTTTACGTTTCTAACACACTTTATCGGCACAACTAGAGCTTGCAAAAGCATCTGGCTTGGCTTTAAAAACAAACCCCATTCCAAGGATATAGCCCATTGCTTCTTTTAGTGCGGTATTAGACTTAAATTCAGGATCTGTATTGATATCAGCGTGTACTTCTAACGCTACATCGTAGAGATCTAATAGATCACAAAGACTGTATGCTACTTCTACAGACTTCGCCACTTCCGTAATCATTCGTTCCTTCAACTTCATCGGCTTTTTGGTCTTATAGTTTGAAATAAACATAAATCCACCCTTTTTCTCTCTTAGGAAAACAATTACCGTCGCATATTCAGTTACTTTATTTCGCACTTGCGAATCTGTGCCAATACAAACTTTAAGCTTGTTGCCCGCTTCGGTTTCCCGTATGATCGCAGCTTCAACCGCATCTATGATAGGCTTTTCAATTTTGTCACCATTAAGTCGTCTCCAGTCCATGATAATTTGCTTTTTTGCTAAATTACAAAAATATTATATAGGTAATGCATACATTTAAAAAACTTATTAAAACATTACACTGCCTTTACAGTATAATAACCCTGTCAAGCCTACTTTTAGTTCCTTCTAAAAGAAAATTATTTTCATTTTTGTGAGCAACTAGCATAATTCTATCAATTTATCCATTAAAATTTTCAGGTCTTGCTATCGCATTAAAACATCAATTTAACTATCTTTGAAGGATGAAATACACTTTATTCTTCCTACTATCCTTTACGCTCTTTTTATCCTGTCAATCCTCTATTGGCAGCCAAAAAGATAGTAATCATCAATACACCAATCACCTGGTAGATCAAAGTAGTCCTTACTTACTTCAGCATGCACATAATCCTGTGGACTGGTACCCGTGGGGAGACGAAGCACTTAACAGAGCAAAGACAGAAAATAAAATGCTGATCATCAGCGTGGGATATTCCGCTTGTCATTGGTGTCACGTCATGGAGCACGAATCTTTTGAAGATACCACGGTTGCTAAAGTGATGAATGAAAATTTTATTTGTATAAAAGTAGACCGAGAAGAACGACCAGATATCGACGATGTGTATATGACTGCTTGTCGCGCTGCGACCGGAAATGGTTGTGGATGGCCCTTGAATGCTTTCGCGCTACCCGATGGTCGACCGGTTTGGGCCGGCACTTATTTTCCTAAAAAAGAATGGATCGATATTCTAAATTATTTTTTAAATGAGCGTGAAAAGAATAGCGATAAAATGGAAGAGTATGCGCTCAACCTCACAAAAGGAATTCAGAATTCTGAAGAAATTAAAATCAATACCGGTGCGGTTAACTTTTCAAAAGCTGACCTCAATAAAATCGGAACTAATTTTTTAAAACAAATAGATTTTAAACGAGGAGGTCGTAAAGGAACGCAGAAGTTTCCAATGCCCAACAATTACGAATTTTTATTACGTTATCATGATGTTACGAAAGATCAAAAAGCACTCGAAGCCGTCACCAAGACATTAGACGAAATGGCGGCTGGTGGCATCTACGATCAACTTGGCGGTGGTTTTGCTCGCTACGCAGTGGATAGCGAATGGCATGTCCCCCACTTCGAAAAAATGTTATACGACAACGGCCAATTGGTTGGACTTTACGGCTCTGCTTATCGACTCACCAAAAATCCTCGATACAAAGAAGTCCTCGAAGAAACCTTAGGATTTATCAATCGTGAATTGACCGATTCCAACGGCGGATTCTATTCTAGTCTCGATGCAGATAGTGAAGGAGAAGAAGGAAAATTCTATGTATGGACCAGTCAAGAAATTGACTCCTTGTTAACCAATGAAAATGATCGTAAAATATTTAGAGCATATTATGATGTTAAGAAAAAAGGAAATTGGGAACACAACAAAAATGTTTTGCGCTATCGACAAACGATCGCTTCGGTTGGTGAAAAACTTAAAGTATCTGAAGCTGATATTGTCGCTGCGCTCGACCGTTCTAAAAAAATATTATTTAACTATCGAGCAACCCGCGTTCGTCCAGGATTGGATGATAAAATCTTGACGGGTTGGAATGCTTTAATGCTTAGTGGTTATGTCGAAGCGTATCGAGCACTCGGCGACGAAGCTTATTTAGAAACAGCGGTAAAGAATGCTAATTTCATCAAAAATACGATGCTGCAAAAAGATTTTCGATTGAATCGAAATTATAAATCTAAAAAATCAGTTATCAATGCTTTTCTAGATGACTATGCATTAACCATTAAAGCTTTTACCGATTTATACCAAGTAACTTTTAACGAAGAATGGCTACAGCTAGCCAGTGGAATGGCGGACTATGTAATTACCCATTTTCATGATCCGGCAACTGGGATGTTTCATTATACTTCTGATCTTGACCCACCACTCATCGTTCGAAAAATGGAATTAGCGGATAATGTTATTCCAGGTTCGAATTCTGCCATGGCGCGTTCTCTTTTTGCTTTGGGTACGTTTTTATATCAACCAAAGTATCTAGAACTTTCTCAGCAAATGATGAACAATATCGCAACGACTGTTGTCCCAAGTGAGCAACCTTCTTTCTATTCTAATTGGTGTAATCTTTATTTACAGATGACCCATACACCGTATGAAGTGGCGGTAATCGGTGATGATTTTGCTACTAAGCAAAAAGCATTAATGGGGCAATTTCTACCCAATGCGTTCTTTTTAGGTGGAAAAACAGAAGGTTCTATGGCTTTATTAGAAGGAAAATTACAAGAAGACCGGACGATGATTTATGTTTGTCAAAATAAAGTTTGTAAATTACCGGTAGAAGATGTGGAAAAGGCAGTGACTTTGATCCAATAACTTCATCTAATAAAGGAATCAATAATTGGAAACATTTATCTATCTTAACGGTTATTTTAATAGGTATACTGATTCACCAACTAAATTAATTGCCAGTTAGCCAGTTGGCTGGTTAGCTATTTAGCTCCCTCTTTAACGTAATTATGCGATAGAAGGGAGCTAACTAGCCAACAGGCCAACCAGCCAATGGCAAAAAACTAAATCTATCATTATGAGTTTTATAAATGATTTAAAAAAAATATTTTTTGCTGGCAAAGCGGTCAGTAAATCCGCCGCAGATAAAGCAGCCGAAGCTGCTGCTGAGAAAGGAACTAAAATGGCACAAGGGGCCGATGAACTTTTCGATAGTGCTAAGAATAAAGCCAACGATGTTGGAGGAGACTTAATGAATTCTGCAGAAGATCTATTCGAAAATGCTAAAGAAAAAGCGACGGATATTGGTGGAACTGTTTTTGAAAAAGCAAGTGACCTATTTGAAAAAGCAAAAGATACGGCCAATGATACCAGTCGTAAATTTTCTGAAAATGAATCCGTAGATAAAGCCAAAGACTTTACCGAAGATGTAGGTAGAAAGGTATTGGATACTACTGGACCGATGGTTGATAAAGCCAAGGATTTTACAGAAGACGTAGGCGGAAAAGTAATGGAAACAGGAGCCGACTTACTAGATAAAGCAGGACAAGCAAGTACTTTAGTTGGTGGAAAAATATTAGAAAAAGGTAGCGAGTTTTTTGATGATGCTAAAAAAATTGCAGAAGAAAAAGGAGCTATTTTTAAAGAAAAGGCAGACGACTTATTTGAAAAAGCAGAAGCGGAAGCAGCTAAAGATAAGATCGAAGACAGTATGAGCGACCTTGACAAAATGGAACGCGACTTAGCGGAGCGGGTGAAGAATCGTGACGAAAGAGGCGTCTTTGCGGATGATACAAGTATGCTCGACGACAAAGATGATTTCTTTGCTCGTGCTGAAAAATATGCAGCAGGAGATTATCACGGTACCGGTAAAGTCAATACACCTCCTCCTCCAACTCCGGAAGAAGATGCAGTACTAGAGTTACTTCCACTTTCTGAAACTAAAAAAGAAGACACTCCTTTCACGGGAGAAATAAAAGGTTTTGATGATCAAGATGGTGACGGTGATCCAGTTATTGACGATGCGATTATTGTCGAAGAAAGTGATGACATCATATTGTTAGACGATGGCAACGATGAAGAAGAGGTACAAGAAGATGAGGATGAAAATAAGGATAGTTAATTCTTTTTTAAAACTTCGTTTAAAAAAAATGAAGAATTTGATAATGAAGAATTAATAATGTCTCTTCTATCGTAGATTACTCTTACAAGAGTCATTTTCCTTTTAATAAATTTGCAAAGCCTTTTCCTGTGGAAAAGGCTTTGTTATTAATTCTTAATATTAATTAGCATTCTAGATCTTAGGAAGCAAGATATTCTTGAAAAATGCTTCTGGCTTCTTGCCCCCTTCTATCGCGATTGAGGGAAGCAAGAAGCCAGCGGCGAGAAGCTAGAAGCAAAAAAAAGCATAATTCTTAATACGAAAATCCCCACTTTTCAATAAATTTATTACCAAAAAAAACTAATACATGCGACCGCTTGCTGAACGAATGCGACCTAAAACGTTGGATACTTATATCGGTCAAAAACATTTGATTGGTCCTAACGCTGTTTTGCGTCAAGCCATTGATTCTGGACGAATTCCTTCGTTTATTTTATGGGGCCCTCCGGGTGTTGGAAAAACGACGTTAGCAGGTATTGTGGCTAATACTCTAGATCGTCCTTTTTTTACGCTCAGTGCGATCAATGCAGGTGTAAAAGATATTCGTGAGATGATTGAGAAAGCACGAAAATCTACTTTTTTTGATCGCCCCAATCCCGTACTTTTTATAGATGAGATTCATCGCTTTAGTAAGTCTCAACAAGATTCATTACTGGGCGCTGTAGAAAAAGGCATCGTCACGTTGATTGGAGCAACCACCGAAAACCCATCTTTTGAAGTCATCCCTGCCCTACTCTCGCGTGCTCAAATTTATGTATTAAATCATCTCGAAAAAGACGAACTAATTCGGCTAGTCGATGATGCGATCGCACAAGATGAATATTTAAAAACACAAAATATTCGGGTCGAAGAATACGATGCTTTATTACAATACTCTGGTGGTGATGCTCGTAAGTTGTATAATACCTTAGAGTTGGTTGCCAATTTTTCAGAAGGAACAGAAATGATCATCACCAATGAATTGGTCAAAAATTTAGTCCAAAAAAATATCGTCGTCTACGATAAAGGTGGAGAGCATCATTACGATGTAGCTTCTGCCCTCATCAAATCTATTCGTGGTAGCGATCCCAACGCAGCGGTCTACTATCTAGCCAGAATGTTGGAAGGCGGAGAGGACATTAAATTTATCGCACGTCGATTGGTTATTTCGGCTTCTGAAGATATCGGCATGGCCAATCCAAATGCTTTATTGATGGCGACGACTTGTTTCCAAGCTTGTCAAGTAATTGGGATGCCAGAAGCTCGAATTATTTTATCGCAAGCGGTTATCTATCTCGCCACTTCTGCCAAAAGTAACGCCTCTTATCTGGCGATTAATGAAGCCATGGCACTGGTACGAGAAACCGGTGCGCTTCCTGTTCCACTCCACTTACGAAACGCTCCTACCAAACTGATGAAGAACTTAAATTATGGTAAAGATTATCAGTATGCGCACAACCATCAAGGAAATTTTGTCATCCAAGAATTTCTACCTGATGCCGTAAAAGGAACTAAATTTTATGATCCGGGAAACAATCCTTCGGAAGGAAAACTACGAGAAAAGTTGAAGCGAGAGTGGAAAGAGAAGTATGGTTATTGAAGGGTAATGAATAATGAGTTAATGAATAATGAATAATTATCACCTTTCCGGAAAGATCTCATCTGCATCTAAATAGAAATTAGGAAAAATACCAACTGGAATTTGATTTCCTTTTACGTATGGTTTTTGTTGGAGTGCCTGATACTTTCCATTTTTGTCAAGTCGATAAACTAATATCGTTGCTTCGTGAGGATGGACTATCCAATATTCTTTAACGCCAGCATTCTCATATAAGTCAAATTTCTCGTTTAAATCTTTCTTTGAAGTCGCCTTTGAAAGTATTTCGATTATCCAATCTGGTGCACCATTACAGCCTTGATTATCTAACTTATCTATATCACAAATAACAGATATATCAGGCTGTACTACCGTATCAATTTTATCATTTGACTGTTTCTCTACAGGTAAAGGTAATCGGACATCGAATGGTGCTGAAAATGCTTGACAAGGATTCTTCTTTAAATACGACCAGATCATCCCATACAAATTACCAGAAACCTCCTGATGAAATCGATTCGGGGCCGGAGACATCCTATAAACTTTTCCTTTAATCAGTTCAACCATCTCGTCGAAATGCCACGTCAGGTAGTCTGCGTAAGAATATTTTTTTTCAAAATCTAGTTGATTAATATCTGTAATCATCATTAATAAATTTACCTAAAGATAAGCATTTTTCTCTTCAAAAGGCACGAATATTGCCTTAGGAAGGTTGACTAAATCAAATCATCCATGAATCAGTTTATTTCCGTTATTATTCCTTGTCATAATGTTGAAGATTATATAGAAGAAGCTATTGCCTCGGTGATGTCTCAGACTTATATGGACTTTGAGTTAATTTTGGTGGATAATAATTCGACGGATGGGACGCTGAGAATTTTGGAAAGAGCAGCGATTAATTCAAGTAGAATTAGAGTGCTTCAAGAGGGTAGACATGGAGCACCTCGTGCTAGAAATCTAGGTTTATCGGTGGCTAGAGGAACGTGGATTCAGTTTTTGGACGCAGACGATCTAATGATGCCAGACAAACTAGAACGTCAAATCAAACTAGTAAAAGAAGATACGCCACTGCTAGTTGGCACCCCTAAATATCTACGACTCGACGGCACGTCTTATATTACCAAACCATGGGAAGATCCTTTTTTAGGCGTTTTTGAAGGATTACGACAAGGAAATACATGTTGTAATTTATGGAATAAAAAATATCTTAAATTGGTAGATGGCTGGGAAGAAGATCGAGCTTTCCAACAAGATTATGATTTGATTTTTAGAATATTAAAAAAGAATGATCAACCTGAATATGATTTTGAGGTAAGTACGATTATCCGCGAACGATCTAAAGGACAAATTACTAAAAGAGATCCACGAGGAATTCGAATTACACTTTTAGAATTAAGATTGGAAATGATGCGTTGGCTAAAGCGGAATCGACCGGGGCTTTATGAATTTGATCAATTCTTTTATCAACACACCTTTTATCGCTTTATCCGCTATCTAGCAGAATTAGATCTTAATTTGGCAGAGTCTTATATGAAGTATTTGCCGAAGGATTTTAAACCAAGGTATTCGAAAGAATTATACATTCCGTTTTGGAATGCGATGATGGTACAATTGGTAGGGTTTAAGAAGGCGGAAGAATTACGTAGAGCGGTTCGCTCAAATATCAAAAAAGAAGATCGTTTTGAATTAAAATCAAAACCAACTTGGAATCAAAAAGGACAATTGAAAAGTAAATAAGTATTAAAGTTAACTCCTAAAAAGGATAGACTTCTCGAAAGACATCGTACATCTCGTCTACATATTTTTGGACGGTATAATTTTTAATAGCTTTTTGTTGTCCTACTTTGCCCATCGTAGTGGCACGATCAGGATCACTGAGTAATAATTCCATTTTTTCAGCCAAGCCTTGAGCTCCATTTTCGTACAAATATCCATCTACTCCATCCTCGATTAATTCAGGAGTTGCGCCGCTTCGAAAACCGATAACGGGCTTCCCGTAAGACATTGCTTCAACCGTAACTCGTCCCATACCTTCATCTCGGGAGCACATGACCACTACATCCGACCGATGATATTCTTCGGCTACCTCTTTTTTGAATCCTACAAAATTGACTTGTCCGGTAATCCTTTTCTTTTTTGCTACTTCTTTTAATTTAGCCTCATACATTCGGCGGCCGTTTCCAACAATCCTTAAGCGAGCATTCGGATATTTTCCAGCAATCAATCCAAAAGCTTCTACTGCTTCAAGTTGAGCTTTTGAAGGATGTAAAAGTCCAACACATAAAAAGGTAAAGACATTTTTTTCTTGGTTCTCAATAATTGGCACTTCAAAAAATTGTTCAATTTTATTATGATCTAAAACACCATTATAAACCACCTCCCAATTAATTCCAGCAGTACCCTTTCCTACCCCATTTTTAATAGCCTGAGAAATCGCAATGGTTTTCTTCGCTTTTTTGAGATGGGAAAATAAAACATCTTCATTCGGAAAAAATCGCATATTATAATGCAACTTGGCAAACTCTCGAATATGCCAGACATGAGGGACACCTATCTTTTCAGAAATTTCGGCACCAACCCCAAGCAAAGAACTATTGGTATGAATAATATTAGGACCAAATTCTTTTGCTTCTAGCGCTAAGGAGGGTAATAAATTATTGTTCCGATAAGCAGCAACCGGTAATTGGAAAAAGGAAGGGTGCATAAAAGTAGCTGCCCAATTATGATAAGGAAAAATTCTTACATTAATATTTTCTTCTTCTAAAGCCTTTGTAAAATCACCTTCTTCTGGACACCATACTTGAGGCAATACGCCTTTCTCTCGTAAACCAATTACCAGACTAAACAAGGAACGATTGGCTCCGAGGAGATGAGGATAATGAGAAAGAAAAAGAATTTTCATATGAATAGTTTAGATGCGCTAAATTACACTAATTATCGTGATCATAAAAAAGCCCATTAACTCGCTTTCGCAAATTAATGAGCTTCTACAATATTTTAAATTTAGCGTTTCTAATCTTATTTCATCACCGTTACATCTCCACTATACATTTCCTCTGAGCCATCGATAAATAAGATCTCCGCAACA
>CALGJS010000374.1 GCA_937927835.1 uncultured Saprospiraceae bacterium
AAGTTGATCGCTTGAAAAAATTGCGGTCAATGGGGAAACCAAGGTAGCAAAAGGTCCCGTTCCGGCATAAAGGAGATGAACGGTTTTTTCCGGGTGCTCACCAAGCAGTTTTTGCACTGCCTGATAAACACCGGAAATAAACTTTTTAGTTCGAACCATATCATCTAGACACAAAGCAGCCCAAGTGGTACCGATCGCTTTACCATTAGATGAATGGATATTTTTACGATTCTCATCATTATTCAAGTCTACGTTAGAAAGTTTTAAATAAAGCGCTCTTAACTGTTCAATTGCCTTAGAGAGTTGACTATAATCAACGCTAGGCTCTATGAATACTTCAACAATTTTTTGCAAAGTTTCCTGATGAGTCATGGTCTCAACCTTAGAGAAAGCGAGTAACTGGTTGTCCTGCCTTTTGATAGATTAATACCATCTGTTCATTTTTATTCATAAAGGTAGTACGATAACCATTTTCATCTTGCTCACTTTTCAGAATACGCTGAGGCTCCATCATATTTCTAACGAATTTCTTTTTGTTCTTAACCATAACCGGAATATGAGGAACTAAGTTATTCGCCATCTCTCCAAGATGTTCAATTTCTGGAGCGGAAAGAGACGCTGGATAATTCCAATGGGAAGTATCGTGCAAAATACTGGATAAATCAGCTCCCAGTACTAAAGTCGAAGCACTTACCAAACTGGTAGATAACATAAATTTTCTTCTTTTCATTTTTTTGATTTTTTGATTTTTTGATTCTAAGATTGTTTAAAATATCCCACTTGGATAGATTCTGCAAATAGATACAAATCAACCATGGTCTGTAATTCAGACGCACAATTTTCACCGAAAATTAATGTATTAATTGAAGAACAAAGCAAGCGTTGTACCAGAGTGGTATTACTTCGTCGCAGAGGTGCGGACACTGTTATTAGAGTAAAATTTTTCAATTTTATCTTAAATTTTCATTTGGATAATATACAAATATATAGAATTATCTGTAAAAAAGAGAATTATAAAACATTATTAAAGAATAACTTAAAATCCAAAATCAATGCTTAATTCTCAAAACTTGAATCTATGACATTTTCCCAACTTCCTGTTAATTGGAAAAAGGACTATAGTTAGTAAATCGAAAAAAGCGTTTCACGATTAGTAGTGAAACGCTTTCAAACTATTTAAATTATACTTTTTTATCTCAATTTATCTTTTAATCTTTATCTACTTCTGTGGCACCTCGAAAAACAAGTCCTTCTCCAAAAGAGTCTATGACGACTTTAGACTTAGGTTGAATTTCGTTTAATAAAAATTTCTTAGAAAGAATATTCAAAACCTTCCGTTGAATCACTCGCTTAATCGGACGTGCACCGAATTGTGGATCAAAACCAGTTTCTGCTAGATAATCCATGGCTTGTTTTGTAAATTCTAACTCAACTTCGTGTTTACGCAGTAAGGTACGTTTTACGCCTTCCAATTGTAGTTCTACAATTCGCTGGATATGCTTGCTATTTAAAGGTTCGAACATAACCACTTCATCAATTCGATTTAAAAATTCTGGACGAACCGTTTGCTTCAATCGATTAAACACTAAGGTCTGCGTCTTTGACATCACCTTCTCAAAATTCCCTTCAGACAATTGCTCAAACTGGTCTTGAATAATATCTGAACCGATATTAGAGGTCATGATGATGATGGTATTTTTAAAATTCACCGATCGTCCTTTGCTATCCGTCAAATGTCCATCATCCAACACTTGCAATAAAGTATTAAAGACATCGGGGTGTGCTTTTTCGATCTCATCTAGCAAAACCACCGAGTAAGGTTTACGTCTTACCGACTCAGTCAACTGTCCACCTTCATCGTATCCAACATACCCTGGAGGCGCACCAATCAGTCGCGAGACTGAATGTTTTTCTTGATACTCACTCATATCAATTCGAGTCATCAAGCTTTCATCGTTGAATAAATATTCTGCAATCGCTTTCGCTAATTCTGTCTTTCCAACGCCGGTCGTTCCTAAGAAAAGAAAGGAACCAATCGGTCGTTTATCATCCGATAAACCTGTGCGACTTCGACGGATCGCATCCGACACTAAAGTAATCGCTTCATTTTGTCCAACGACTCGTTTGTGTAATTCGTCTTCTAAGTAGACCAGTTTTTCTCGCTCTGATTTCAGCATCCGCGTAACGGGAACGCCCGTCCATTTGCTCACGATCTGTGCGATATCTTCTGCGTCCACCTCTTCTTTCAACATCATATTATTGTTCTCCTGCATCTCCTGCAAACGAGACTGATGTTCTTGCATTTTTTGTTCTAGTTCAGGAATCCGACCGTAGCGAATTTCGGCAGCTTCACTAAAACGACCTTCTCGTTCTGCGCGAACACCTTCCTGTCGTAGTTGCTCAATTTCTTCTTTCGCTTGTTGAAATCCGAGGACGACTGCGCGTTCACTTTCCCAGCGAGCCTTTAATCCATTTCGTTCTTCTTCGAGGTTGGCCAAGGTTTCGTTTAGTAGTTCAATTTTCCCAGTTTCGTTTTCTCGTTTCATTGCCTCTCGCTCAATTTCGATCTGACGAATCTTTCGTTCGATCTCATCTAATTCTTCTGGCATTGAATTCATTTCTAAGCGTAGTCGAGCCGCCGCCTCATCCATTAAATCAATGGCTTTATCGGGTAGAAACCGATCCGCAATATATCGAGTGGATAATTGGACAGCCGCCACAATTGCTTCGTCTCGAATATTAATTTTATGATGAGATTCGTATCGTTCTTTTAATCCACGAAGAATGCTGATGGCGTCTTCTTCATTTGGTTCTGTCACCATTACATTTTGGAAACGACGTTCTAATGCTTTATCTGTTTCAAAATATTTTTGGTACTCATTCAAGGTCGTGGCACCGATAGCTCGAAGTTCGCCACGAGCTAAAGCAGGCTTTAAAATATTTGCAGCATCCATGGCGCCTTGACCTTTTCCAGCACCTACCAATGTATGAATTTCGTCGATGAATAAGAACATGCTACCTTCTGCGGCAACCACTTCTTTCACTACCGCTTTTAGTCGCTCTTCAAATTCTCCTTGGTATTTTGCTCCAGCAATCAACGCGCCCATGTCGAGTGCATAGATTTCTTTATCCATCAAATCTTCGGGAACATCACCGTTGACTATTCGATTAGCAAGACCTTCGATAATGGCTGTTTTACCAACGCCCGGTTCTCCTATTAAGATCGGATTATTTTTTGTTCGTCGAGCTAGAATATGTAAAACACGGCGAATCTCTTCATCTCGTCCAATTACTGGATCGAGTTTACCAGCTTTGGCTTTTTCATTTAGATTAACCGCATATTTTTTCAGCGCATTGTAGGAATTTTCTGCACTATGGCTGACCACTTTACGTCCTTTTCTCAATTCCGTAATCGCCGTTTTTAATCCCTCTTTTGTTACACCACTATCTTTTAATAATTGCGCCACGGCATCCGGAAGTTCGATCATCGCCATCAATAGGTGCTCGATCGAAACATATTCGTCGCCCATTTCTTTTAGGTGACCAGTGGCACGAGTAAGCAAATTACCGACAGATCGAGCGGCATAAGGTTGCCCTCCACTCACTTTCGGATAGCCTTTTACAATCGCATCCGCGGCTTGTGTAACCGCAGTCATGTTTACACCCAATTTTTTCAAAACAAAAGGGGTAACATGTTCATCCACTTCTAATATTCCCTTGAGGACGTGTCCAGCTTCGATGGCTTGTTGTCCGTTTTGGGTCGCCAAAAGTTGTGCTCGTTGGAGTACTTCTTGTGACTTGATGGTTAAATTATTAAAGTTCATTTCTTTATGATTTGTGTTGTGAAACGGTTGAATAGTTTCACTACCATTATAAACATTTGAGTGGCAATTAGTTCAATAATTAAGAATTATAGAATGCCAAACAATGATAGGATCATCAAAGGCTGTTCCAGCCAGTTTTTTATGTCAGAAGTGGTTTTTATTTTAGAAAACGAATGTCATTTTGACAATAAAAATTGAAGTTGACTGACATAAAGTCTACTTAAGGTGTTTTGATGATT
>CALGJS010000375.1 GCA_937927835.1 uncultured Saprospiraceae bacterium
AGTTCAATAATTTTGGATTATAAAACAACAAATAAACATTATCACTAATGTCTATTTTACACACCGCAATAAAGAACAATATTATTAAGATCGAGCATAAAAATAACAAATAGGTGATAAAATTAAAAAATAAGGTGTCGAATGACAATTAGCAAATCTAGAACTAGATTAATATTAGATTAGAATGAAATAAAAAAGCCTCTTTCCAACCAAGTCGGAAAAAGACTGAACCCCAAAAAAGAATTAATTGCTTTAACAATTACATATACACATCTAATCAAAGATGGGTTATTTTTCATCAAAAATGAAAAAATTATTGCCCTATGGTGATAAAAAGAAAGAAAGAGGTGTTGAAAGGAAAGGAACAAGTACTTCTTAGCTATTGAAAAGGTAAAAAAGGTTTTATATCTCTTTTAGGATGTTCATTACGTTATTTTTATATTGTCGACCAACAGGGATATCAATACCATTAAGATGAATGGTATTACTTTTTGCATTAAAATTCTTAATGTACTTTTTATGAATCACATATTTTCTATGAATTCTCACAAACTTATTTCCTTTATTTATCTGGTCAATCACTCGTTTTAATGATCGCTTAAGCACAAATTTTTTTTCTTCCATAAAAAAGTAACAATAGTTTCCGTCTACTTGGATATAAAGAATATCATCAAATGATACTCGATAGAAGGTATTGCTACTTTTCAATAAAAGATTATGCTCATCTTCTTTATTAATAGATGTATTAGGTATATCCGGCAATACTTTTTCAATAACACCTCGTAGGGTAAGTAAATGAAATGGTTTGACCAAATAACCAGCAGGAAGTATTTTTTTTGCTCGTTCAAAATAATCTGAGCTTTTAAAGCTGGTTATAAAAATGATAGGTATGTTCCTTGCTTGAATGACCTCCGCTACGGAGATTCCATCTATTTTGCCTTGGATATTGATATCCATGATAATTAAATCTGGTTTTTCTTTAGCAATCGCTTTAAATGCATCATCACTAGTTTTGGGATTCCCTAGAAACCTATATCCCAATTCCGAAATCATCATCTCCATTTCCAAAGCAAAGGAAAGATCATCTTCTACGACAAGTATACTGATGGCATTCATTGATTGGAATTTTGTCTAGTTAAACTTTTGAGAAAAATTGATTTTGCAATAGTAGTATTGTTAAGTATCAAATCCCAATCTACACAGCAATTGGTGTTAAAAAGATATCTTTAGGTGATAAAAAGCTAAAGAAAGACAACTTCTTTTTGAACCTCTACATGACTTCTTGGCATTTTAATTATAAACGTAGTTCCTTCTCCTATTTCACTTTCAACCGAAATACTCCCTTTGTTCATTTCTATCAATTCCTTACATAATACCAATCCTAATCCGGTCCCCTTCCCTATCTTTTTTCGATCTGCACTAAATTCAAAAATCTTGTCTAAAATTTCTGGAGAAATACCTTTTCCAGAATCAACAATTCTGAGCAATATTTCATTTTCCTTTATGGAAGATTCTATTTTAATTTCACCGGAAGGATCCGTAAATTTCATAGCGTTATCAATTAAATTTCTTACTACGGTAGACATGGCATTTCGATCAATAAAAGCGTGATGATCAACATTGGTCAAATTACGTAAAGTAATATTTTTTAGATCAGCAGTGGTTTGATAAACCTCACACATTCCTTGCACAATTGTATGAACTTTATAGGAACCTGGATGATGTGGAAATCGCCCTTTTTGCACCAAAGCCCAGTTTAATAAATTATCCAATAACTTGGTAACTTGTTCGGTAGATTCTTCGATACTTTCTCCTAATTGATAAACCTCCTTCATTCGGTTTTGTCGAATGAGAAAGTTCACTTTTTTAGAAATACCCCGAAGAGAAAGTAAAGGGCCACGAAGGTCATGTCCGATAATGCTAAAGAATCGATCTTTGTCAGCGTTTAGTTTTTTTAACATAACATTCTGCTTACTAATTTCTTTTGTTCTTTCAGCAATTTCATTTTCTAGATACGCTTGTCTTTTTGTCAAAGTAGATAACCGTATTCTATATCCTAAATAAAGTATCAAACCTAGAATAGAACCACAAAATATTAAGAAAAGTGTTGACTGATAAAAAGGCTCCTTGACAAGGATAGGAATTCTTAATTCATTATTTGCCCAGTTTCCACCTATTCCTTTGGCTTTTATTCGCAAGGTATAATTGCCATATGGGAGCGAATTTATTCTTAGATAATTTTCTCGTTGAAAGTTCCATTCTTCCTCTAAACCATCAATCTTCCAAGCATAGAAATGAGCCTCTGGGACATAATCCAACAAGGAAAAATTCAAGGTAAAAAATTTATCTCCTGGAGCTAATTCAATTTGAGGATTAATAAAAAACTGATGGGACTTATCGATCAATTTTCCTTTTCGGGCATCGTACTGCTGAAGTTCGGAGACAATAAAAGAAGCCTCATTCTCTTTAAAAATTAGCTCACTTGGATAAAAAGCATTTACACCGTTGATGCCTCCAAAATAAAGTCTACCATCTTCTGCCTGATAATGAGAATATCGATTAAACTCTTGATGAGAAATACCATCATTAGTAGTAAAGGTCACTACTCCATCGTTTTTCTTATCAAAACGCATTAACCCATTATTACTTGGCATCCATAGGTATTCATTTTCATCTTCATATACCGCAGTAATTACGTCATTAGACAAACCGTTTTTAGTAGTAAGCTGCCGTAATTTATTGATGGATGGATTCCAGTTTATCAGCCCACCACCATTGGTTGCGATCCAAAATTCACCTGAGGAATCTTCATGGATATGATTAATATGTTTATAAGGAAACTTAAAATGATTGATGATCCCTTTTTTAGGATCAAGTAAATAAATACCATTTTTCGAACCGATCCAAATTCCTTCTTCATTCTGATAAAAACAAGTAATCTCCTGTTTTTGGAGATCTTGGTATTGATTTAGTTTGGGATATGCTCGGATAGAATCATTTACAAAAACAAATAACCCTTTTTCGCTACCTGCATATAATTGATTATTTTTTTGATCCCGATAAAGTAGTATAAGATTGACTAATCCTGTTGCTGGATCTGTTGAACTATTTATAGTGAAAGTATTATTTATCAGTTTACCTATTTTGGGGCTATGTGCGGTAAAGAGAATGGTATCTCTTTCTTCTTCTAACAATGCAAATCCATGTAAGTCATATTTGACTTCTGGAGTTCCGGTCTTTCGATCTAGAATTTGAGCTCCTGCATAGGAAAAAACCAATAACTTATTATTAGGTAGTTCCGATATTCCACGGGTACTGTATTTACTGTTATCAACTAAATAATGCTTAAATGGATTGGATTTAATTTGTATTAAAAACAACCCAAAAGTAGTACTAACCCAACAACGATCTTCCTCATCAATAAAAAGATGGTTAACGAATAAATTAAGATTATTAGTTAATAAGGCTATTTGGGGGGTTAAATCTGCTTTAAAATTTCCATCTTTATCAAACAACCAAAGTTGTCTATTACTGGATAGCCAATAATTTCCTTTACCATCTTTAGTCATTTTAAGATAACATCGAACCTCTCTAAAATTTCCTTCAGCTTTATTTAAATCTAAATCACTAAATTGTATGGCTCTGTTATTAATCTTTAATGAAATAGGCCCTAGAGATCCATCCTTTTCTAAGACCAATAATTTCTGTCCTAGCTTCGTACTATCTTTTAATCCTCTATGGAAACTCATTATAAAATTTTCCTCCCAATCGTAGACATTATGCTGCACACGTGGAATAGGACTATTCCTCAAAACTTCTCCTTTCGAATTCATTTCTAGGAGACGCTTTGATTTTGCTTGACTAATTAAGAGGGTATTCCAAGGCGAAGATCGAGCAAAATCTAAAGGGGCTAACTTGACTTCCCCAAATGGTAGAATGCCTTTTTTTTCATCATAATAATATACCTGACCTTCTTTTCCTCTAAAAAAGACATTGGAACTCCTTCCTCGGGGAAACAAGATTTCCAAGTCCATAGTCAATTCATATCCACTAAAATTGGTTATTTCTTTTCTACTAGGTGGGTCAAAAAGGATAGGTGCTTCAGATCGTTTCTCTATCCAAAATTTACCATCCTTCGTCTTCTTAATACCAGTAATCTTACCCGATGACAAAAAATAAGTAGAATCCTTAACTGGTTTAAATTCTATACCATCGAAACTGGTCAAACCATCATTTGTCCCTAACCAAATGATCCCTCGCTCGTCTTGATGCGCAGAAAACACTTCTCGTCCTGGCAGTCCATCATCTATATCGAAGTATTGAACATTAAATTGTAAGTCCTGTGCAATGCAGGAGAAAACGAAAAAACATAAGCAAAGGGTAACTATGTTTTTTAACATCTTATTTATTCATATTCCTACCTGACAAAACCGCAAAACAACCCAAAAACATCCAATAATCAGCTTGTTTTTACGCTACATCAATAGACAAAGTGCCGTTAAAGATCAGGAGTTAGTAATATCAATAAAAAAGCCCAAATCTCCAAACTTAATTAGGGTTAAGATATTAGGATCAAAAAAAGTCCTCTACAAAACTTAATTCGTAAAGGACTTAACAATAACCCAAAAAATCCTATCTCTTTTATTGAAATATTTAACTACGCTGCCACTAGATTTAATGACAACGATAAAAGACTGATCAATTAATCTTTGCAAGATTTACTTTTCAGAAATTAAAATCAATTTTCAGCTAAGTCGGTGATTGGAAAAACTAGGAAGAAATCGTTTTTTTGATTGCTTAATTTAATAGGCCTAAAGAAGAAGAATCATTTTAAAACTTCCTTTAAAACCTTCATAACCTTTTCTCTATAAATACGTCCAACTGGGACATTATTTCCATTAACAGAAATAGTACTATCCTTTGAATTGAAATTAGTTATTGCTTTTTTATGGATAACATAATTTCTGTGGATCTTTAAAAAAATTTTGCCGTCATTTATTTTTTTAAGGACCCTTTTCATCGATAATTTTAGAACAAATTTTTTCTCTTTTGTAAAAAAATAACAATAGTTTCCCTCTACATTAATCAACAAAATTTCATCTAATAAGATCTTATAGAAACGATTCCCACTTTTAAGTAATAATCCTTTTTTATCATCTAATTTATCAAAAGTATTTTCAGCATTTTGCAACGCTTTTTCTATTGCACTTCTTAAGGTAAGAGAATGGAAGGGTTTGACTAAATAAGCACTATGAGGTATTTTTTGTGCACGGTCAAAAAAACTGGAATCCTCAATACCCGTAATAAAGATAATTGGTATGTTGAATGAGCTAATTGATTCAGCTAAGGTAATTCCATCTATATCGCCTTCGATAGCAATATCCATTATTATCAAGTCCGGCTTTTCTTTGTCCATCTCCTTTAAGGCTTGAACACTAGATCGAGCGTTACCCATGAATCTGTAACCTAACACAGAAATAATCATCTCCATCTCTAAGGCAATAGCGGGATCATCTTCTACAACAAGTATGCTAATTGAATTCATTAAAATGTTCTTTGCTCAATCAAGTAAGTTCGTTAAGAGAAGACGTCGAAAGTGCAATATAGATTTGTTAAAGATCAATTCCCATAAAACTTGAAAATTGATGGTGACAAAGGGATATTTTACGGTGACTGCAATAAAAATAATACAAATTTTAACATTCTAAAAAAAATTACTATCCAAATAAACAAAATGGTCGAATTAGAATTATATACTTAACTTAATGAAGATTCGTTTACTTTTCTATTCTTAAGAAGGAAGCGTTAAATAAGATAAAGTAGAAAATCTTTGTAAATTTGTTGATTAAAATTATTTAATTTTTCAAGATGAAATCCCCAATAAACAGGACTAAAATTTTAATTTTCTGTCTATTATATATATTTATTTTCATTCAACTTAGGGCAGAAGGTATACCTCATGATGAAGTAGCAGAGAAAATTGCAGTAGTTAACGCAAATACCGATAAATCAGGTGAGGCCGCAAAGAGTTTATTTAAATACTATCACAGATCCAATAAAATTGATAGTGCAACTATTTACGCAAGAAAGGTTTTTCGATTAGGAAAAGAAAGAAATAATACTCCGCTATGGATTGAGGGATACCTTCAATTGGCCATGATGCATATGTACACTGAGCACAAAGACTCAGTTTCACATTTTCTAAATCTTGTGTTATCAGAAACCGTCAACTCAAAAGATTCATCCTTAGGAAAAACAAGAGCAACCGCCTTAATGTTGTCTGGCGCAAATGCCCCTAACCAAGAAGAGGCATTCTCTTACTTCAATCAGGCCATAGAAACTGCCAAAAAACACAAGTACTCACATGTCTATATTCGATCTAGCATTGCACTTATCAATAATCTTTTTGAAAGAAAAAGATATGATAAAGTAAATGAAATTCTAACGGAGGCTTATGGATTTATAGAAGAAAATAAATCAGAATATAGCGTAACCCTCAGAACCTTAAACAAAATAAAGGCTCGGTATTTAGCTTTAACAGCAACCACGAAAGAAGAACGAAAGGAAGCATTAGAACTGATGTTGAACGTCTATGAAAAAGCGGATAGCCTGAGTTTGGAAATGGAAAAAATGACCATTTTTATTGATATCGCTTTATACCTAAGAACAGAAATGCCAATTCAGAAAATGACAGAAATGGCTGAATTAAACTTCCATCCTTTTAAAGATGAGATTTCTGGATCACTTAAAGGAGGATTATATCAAGCATATGGACATGTGCTTGTACATAGTCAGGATTACAAAAAAGCCATCCCTTACTTAAAAGTATCTAAAGAATATCTCTTTACAACTCGAAATATGGAAAACTATTTATCTGTTTGCGAAGATCTCATATTTGCCTATGAACAAACTAATCAATTAGATAAAGTTATCCCTGAATTTCAGGATTATAAAAATTTTCGAGACTCCTTGGAGGCCACGGTTTATTCAACTCAACTTTTAGACTTAGAGAAAAAATATGAAACAGAAAAAAAAGAAAACGAAAATGCCCAATTAATGGCTCAAAATAATATTATCAATACTCGATTTCGCTTTTCCATTATTATCGGATTTTTATTGTTTGGACTTCTAGCTACCGGGTTTTATTTTTTCCAAAAATTAAACAAAAACAAAAAGCAACTGGAAACTATGAACGAGGAAAAAAACAAACTTTTTGCCATTCTCGCACATGATCTTAGAAACCCTATTGCAAGTCTTAGTAACCTCTCCGGAAAAGTAAAGTTTCTTACCAAAAACAATAGATTACATGAACTAGATGAAATGGCCATGCATACCGATGCTAAATTGAGTGCGCTAAATGACAACCTTAATAACATTCTATTTTGGGCCGTAAAAGAATCTAACCTAGTTAAAGTAAAACCGGTGCAAGTTTCTCTACATAAAGAGATTAATAAAATAAATGAATTATACACCGATGCCATCAGTCAAAAAAATATTATTATCAATAATAATGTTTCTGAATTCACTTACGTGCAAACGGACCTAACCGTTTTACAAACCATCATTCGAAACTTGATCAGTAATGCCATTAAATTTTCTCATCAAGGAGGTACTATTGAATTTTCAATTTTAGAAAAAACTGATTGGATAGAATTGAGTATTACCGATAATGGGATTGGCCTTAACACTCCTACAAATGAATTGGAATCTCCCAGCAATAGTTCTATTAGAAAAAAGGCGAAGGGGTCAGGAATTGGATTAAAAATCTGCAAAGAACTTGCCGCAAAATCAAACCTAGGATTAAGCTTAACTTCCAATCCAAATGGTGGTACCATCGGAATTATTCGATTTAAAAACGCTGCGTAAATTATGCTATTCTAGTCGCACAATAATCTTTATATTTTTTTCCCAGAACAGAACAAAAATAATTTACCAGAAAGGATTTTTCCTTCGGAAAAATCTTCTTAGTGGCAAAAAAAACCTTTTTAGCATTTTGTCTTCTAGGCATTTTTTTTATTAAAAAAAGTCCGCTCCGAATTTTCATTCGAAGCGGACTCGTATCTTAAGTAGGAATTCCTACCTCCAAGACGATTATTTTAAAACAATCATCTTCTTCGTTTCATTAAACTCAGGTGTAGACAATTGGTAGTACAACACTCCGGTTGCACCTAAATCCGCTTTGTCCATCATCACCTGGTGCATTCCTGCATCGTACGTATTCGTACGAGTAAACACTACTCGACCGGATACATCGTAGATCGTTAAAGTCGCTTCAGATGCTTCTGGTAATTGGAACCCAATTACCGTTTCCTGACTGAATGGATTTGGTTGATTTTGTAATAAAGTAAATCCTTTATTAGCCATCGCATTTCCAAAGTCTAAAACAACATCTTTTCGTAAATCTGCTTGGTAAGCTTCATTCGCAGTTACACTAGAATTAATCGCTATTACTTCGCTTAAGGGTACATCCTTTAAGGCCGTAAAGCTTACTTGGAATAAAGTCGCATCGTCACTCATATTTACAGATTGAGTCTCGTTCCAACTAACGGTAATCTTACCTTCGTTGGCTTTTGTAAATCCGAAATTATTTGCTGACATATTGCTTAGCTCACTTCCTTCGTAATCCATTAGTTCTAAGTAATCCGCTGCGAAATCTAACGTAAACTGGAATCCAGCTACCTCGTTAAAATCACTTGCGTTAAACGCTAATTGGTAGGTCTGACCTGCTTTTAGCAATTCATCTTCCAATTTGATTTTTAACGAACCATCACTTGAACGGGTATCTCCCGTCTGTAATAAGTTTGGACTAGCTGAAGCATTTAAGTCTCCTAACTTCACACCGATAAAGTCTACAATTTGACTAGCCGTCAGATTGTTGATATTATAAACGGTTGGGTAAGTCGTTGCAAATGGATTCATAGGTTGTGGGAATACAAAACCTGCATCTACAAACGTCCAAGACTTTCCAGAACTAAACTGATCATCAATATGTAGAATCACTCTACGTAGTTCAATCATATCTAAGGCAGTAACACTTCCTGATTCATTTACATCCGCAGCAATCAACTTATAAGGAGAATCTAATAAGTTAATCTCTAATAAGTGCTGACCTAATAAAATTAAATCATACGTCGTAATTCCGTTAAGTGGATTATCGTTTCTACTCGGTGCAACCGCATAATTTTGCGAAGACATCAAATCAAAATGGTAATATCCATCAGTATTGGTCATCATCATGTTATTAGAAAATCCATCTACTTCAACCTCTGCTAAAGCAATCGTTTCATTTTCTTCTGTCATAAGCGTTCCAGCAACCGTAGACATGGCAGGTTCTCCGCCTCCGTTGTCTATGATTTGGTAATTAGCCGTCAAGGTCGTTGCATTTCCACAGGCATCAACTGCCGTAAAGCTTACCACTGTGGTAGCAAGTCCACTTGAACAATCTACATTTGGAGATAATGGTGCATAAGATAATGTTGGTGTCACACCTGAACATTCATCTGAAGCGGCTAGGCCATTGATTTGACTCATTGCCCAGTTCGTATAATCTGCTTGAAGATCTGCATCATTACAATCCGCTACACCAACTGAAACAGAACCCTCCATTACTGGTGCTTCGCCATCTTTGATCACAACCATCGCTGTACAAGCAGCGTTACGTCCACAATCATCAACTGCAGTGAAAGTAACGATTTGGTAGGCTACTGCACCATCAACCTGAACGATTGGATTCATACAGTTTTGTGGAATAAAGCCATTCGGATTGAAATTGTTTCCAATCGAAATACTTGATTCCGAACAACTTGAAATTACGGTTGCTAGTCCCGCATAAGCATCAAATTGTGCTTGGATCATATCGGTATCTGCCGGACATTCGATTACACAAATATCAACTGGACAAACAAACTCAGGTCCTTCGTTGGCCAATGTATAAGTTTGTACATGAGTCACAAAACGTCCACATTGATCTGTTGCAGTATAAATATACTGAATCGTATTTCCAGGACAACCAGCCGTTCCATTTGAACTTGGACCGCTAACCGTATAACTGATATTACTACAAGTTCCTTCGGCTACAAATAGATGTTCCTGTGCAATTGCATTGACTGCACAATCTACTGTTTGATCCAAAGGAATAGAAGTTATAACTGGCCCTATATCGCTCGTTCCAAAAACAAAATTCTGCGTACAAGTAGTTACGTTTCCGCAAGCATTGGTAATCGTATAAGTTCTAATAATCGTACGA
>CALGJS010000376.1 GCA_937927835.1 uncultured Saprospiraceae bacterium
GGACAGCATTTAGCTGCACCTGCTTTTGATAACAATAATGTTAGAATGGCTAACAGTAATACTACGGATGACCAAAAATGGGACATCGTTCATTTGGGAGATAATGTATATACTTTGCAAAATCAACGCAACAATAGATACTTATCAGCTTTAAATATTGCCTGCGCCAATGGAACCAATGTTTTTTCTTCTTTAAATGCCAATAATAATTCTAAAAGATGGAAGGTTTCCAAGGTGGGTGATAATTTTATATTTCAAACCGTAAGATGTAATTCTCACGCATTGGATAATGCTGGTGGAAATAACAAAAGTGTGCTTCTTTGGGATTTTTCTCCAGGAAATAACAATCAACGTTTTAAAGTAAAACCTGCAAGTGCAACACCGACCAATAATCAACTCATTGCGAATGGAGCTTACTATATAGAATCTACTCCAACAGGACAGCATATGGCTGCACCTTCTACTACTAATAATAATGTTAGAATGGTTAACAGTAATACTGCAAATAACCAAAAATGGAACATCGTTCACTTGGGAGATAATGTATATACTTTACAAAATCAAGGCAACAATAGATACTTATCAACTTCAAATGTTAACTGCAGCAATGGAGTCAATGTTTTTTCTGCTTTAACTGCCAATAATGATTCTAGAAGATGGAAAGCTTCCAAGGTGGGTGATAATTTTAGATTTCAAAACGTAAAATGTAATACGCACGGCATCGACAATGGTAATGGAATTAACAAAAGTGTTATTCTTTCGAGCATTTCTGGAGGAAGTACAAATCAAAATTTTAAAGTAAAACCGACTACCGGAGGTGGCACTGGAGGTAGTACACCAGATGGCTTCCTTCAAGTTAATGGCACTTACAACATAAAAAGTAGAGCAAATAATCAGCATCTTATAGCACCTGGTTCCATTAACTTTGATGTAAGAATGGCGAATGCTGGCACCGCTACAGATAGATGGCGGGTTCAGCATCTGGGAGGCGGAATACATACCATAAAGAACACTTCCACCAATAGATTTTTAGAAGTTCAATCAGGGCAATGCTTTAATAGTGCTAACGCAAAGACTTGGGTGAGTGCTAATTCAGACCATCAAAAATGGAGGATTTTTAAGGAAGGAGCCAATTTCTATTTCTTGCCAGTACATTGTCAGACCCACGCCTTAGATAAAAGAGGAGGCTCCAACAATTTTCCGCATATGTGGACTTATAACAGAACCAATAATAACCAAAAGTTTGAACTCGTACCTGTAAATGGCAGTGCTGATGTTCGTGCTATTGTTGTTGATACAAAGGCATTAAATGCAACACCTCTTTTTGGACAAAAAACAGCATTAAAATGGTATCATGTCATCAACTCATCTAATAAAGTTACTGCTTATACTTTTCAACATTATAATGAAAGTATGGAGGAATTTGTTGACTTAGAAAGAGTTATAACAACTTCAGACGAAGAGATTGCAAACTTCGAGTATATCCATGATAAGCCTGTTCTTGGAAAAAATTATTATCAAGTGAAAATTGAATTTCAGGACGGTAGTATTGATTTTTCTTATTATAGAGTTGTTAGTTTTGAACCTAAACCATCGGCTATAGTCCTGGCTCCTAACCCAGCTCGAGATTACATAAAATTAGACTTGACAAATTATCCTGATGAAAAAATATATTATTTTATCAGTTCTCTTAAAGGGGAAGTTTTAGTCAATGGTCTGTTTGATGAAAATCACTCAGATGTTGAGACGATTAATCTAGAATCGATTCCTAATGGTAATTACATCATGTACACTCGACCTGAAAATCATCGGGAGATTGCACAGCAGTTTATTATTATGAAAGATTATTAATTTTTCTAAAAAAAAAAGTACTAATCTTACAAATTACAAAAGCTTCCATTGTTTTAGGAGTTAGAGTTTGTAAAGTGATTGAATAAAAGATAAGCTGAATTGGAGATGCCTTATTCTACTTGGTTGGAATAAGGCATTTTTTATACAGCAAAAATATTTATTATTAAAATGTATTGTTTTGTGAATAGTATTATCTTATATCCTCAAACCATCTTCCGTCTCCTTTCGACTGAACGTCCAAAATCCTGCCCAACCTCGGCAGCATCACCTCCAATCCAACCTCTTCCGCCTTTCCTGAAAACCGCTCCACCGGCTCTCGCCAACTATGCAGCGCCAACGCAAAACCCGCCCAATGAACCGGCATTACTTTTTGTACACCCGCATCCAAAGCCGCCTGTACGCTCTCCTCTGGAAAGAGATGCGTCATCGGCCAATTCTCATTATACTGACCACATTCCATAAATCCAAAATCAAAAGGCCCGAGCTTTTCTCCTACCATTTTAAAGTGATCGCCATAGCCACCATCTCCGCTAAACCAGATTTTTTCCGTAGATGTACAGATCGACCAACCGCCCCATAATGAGCGATCTCTATCCAGCAGCCCGCGACCTGAAAAATGTCGAGTGGGTGTGTACGTGATGTCTATCTGATTAAAAGTCTGTTGATTCCACCAGTCAAATTCTGTGACTAAGTTTGGTTCAACTCCCCAAGCAACGAGATGTCGTTTGACGCCAAGACCCACAAAATACTTTTTTGTTTTTGCTTTTAATTTTTGAATGCTCGCGTAGTCCAGATGATCGTAATGATCATGCGTAATCAACATCAAATCAATTTCCGGAAAATCATCAATAAAATCCAAAGTGTTCTCCGAAAATCGACCCGTCGTAAAAGGTGCAATCGGCGAACAGTCTGACCCCAACATAGGATCTAGTAAAATCGTTTTTTGATGTATTCTAAATAATAAAGCCGAATGACCATACCAGATAAACTTCGCCTTCCCTGGATTAACAGAGTCATCGAGAAAAGCCTTTTTATCAAATGGAATAATCGGAAGCGACTCAGCAGGTTGTCGGATTTTACCGTCAAAAATTTGCCGATAAATAAAACGAGGGAGTCGTTTTAATTTAAAATCCATCGTGGTTTTTACTAAGTTTTGGAAGGAACCATTCTGCCAGTTGGGAGAATTCTTATATTCTTCGAGGATTTTCTTTGTGATCTTTCCTCCGAATTGTTTTAATAGCATAGATGATGTTGCTCAGTTGGTTAATTGTTAGGTGTTTTCCAAGTTTTTAAATTTTTGGTAAAGTTAGAATATCTGAACGGAATTATTCTTTTATTATGGTAACTTAAGAAAATTAGATATTGTTTAATCGTTTAATCGTTTAA
>CALGJS010000377.1 GCA_937927835.1 uncultured Saprospiraceae bacterium
ATAGTTATTTTTCTCTTAAACATCAAGCCAATGTAGCTCAGCTGGTAGAGCCGCTGATTTGTAATCAGCTGGTCGGGGGTTCGAGTCCCTCCATTGGCTCTTCTTTTTTCTTTGATCATCGATTCAATCGAATATTTAAAGAAAATAAGGAGAGATTTTATTTTCTCAGGGGGTGCGCCGCAGTTGGAGAGGCGGGATGGACTGTAAATCCATTGTTTCGGCTGAGTAGGTTCGAATCCTACCACCCCCACACAAAGTTTTCGAAGCAATAAAGATTGCTCTCAGTGCCATTACCATATTAAATAGGCATATATTGAAATCTCAAAAAAGTTAAATTAGCGTTTACGCTAATTCTTTTGCGGGCGTAGCTCAGTTGGTAGAGCATCAGCCTTCCAAGCTGAGGGTCGTGGGTTCGAGTCTCATCGCCCGCTCTAATATTTAGGTTGCTTCCCAATTTGGGAAGTTTACCTGATTATATTTTTTTATGTATAGGATAGCAAAGGCTATTCTGAGAATCTAAGCTTGTTAGATTATAGCAGAAATTCTCTTAAAGAGCACCCGGAAATTATTTTTTTGACAAAGGAGAAAAAATATTTTCGCTTTGTTCATTTTTATTTTTTCCATCGGAAAAAAGTTGAAATCCGACGCAAGGAGGATAAAACTTATTTTTCGATGTCAAGAAAAAATAAAAATTGACAAAGAAAAAAATTGCCGATGTAGCTCAGGGGTAGAGCACTTCCATGGTAAGGAAGGGGTCGGGGGTTCAATTCCCTTCATCGGCTCTACACTTCGGACACTGTATATAATTGTATTTAATTAATTTTATTTTCATTTCATAAAAACGCTAAAGCGATGGCTAAAGAAACATTTTCAAGGGACAAGCCACACCTTAATATTGGCACCATCGGGCACGTTGACCACGGTAAAACGACCCTTACAGCAGCAATTACCTATGTGCTATCCAAAGACGGAATGGCTGAAAAAATGGATTATTCTACCATTGACTCAGCACCTGAGGAAAAAGAAAGAGGTATTACGATTAACACCGCACACGTTGAATACGAAACGGAAAATCGTCACTACGCCCACGTTGACTGTCCAGGTCACGCGGATTACGTAAAGAACATGGTAACGGGTGCTGCCCAGATGGATGGCGCTATTCTAGTTGTTGCGGCAACAGACGGACCTATGCCACAAACTCGTGAGCATATCCTTCTTGCACGTCAGGTAGGAGTTCCTAACATCGTTGTTTTCATGAACAAGGTTGACCTTGTTGATGACGAAGAGATGTTAGAATTAGTAGAGATGGAAGTTCGTGAATTGTTAGATCAATACGAATTTGACGGTGATAACGCTACTATTGTTGCAGGTTCTGCACTTAAAGCATTAGAAGATGATGCCGATGCTCAAGCAAAAATCTTAGAATTGATGGCTGCTTGTGATAAAGACATCGTTGAGCCACCACGTGCTATCGACAAGCCTTTCCTAATGCCTATTGAGGATGTATTCTCTATCACAGGTCGTGGAACAGTTGCTACTGGTCGTATCGAGCGTGGAGTAATCAACACTGGTGACGGAGTTGAGATCGTAGGTATGCAAGCAGAAGGTGAAAAGCCACTGACTTCTACCGTTACAGGAGTAGAGATGTTCCGTAAGATCCTTACTAGAGGAGAAGCTGGTGATAACGCTGGTATCCTTTTAAGAGGTATTGAAAAAGAAGCAATTAAGCGTGGAATGGTAATTTGTGCGCCTAACTCAGTTAAGCCTCACAAACACTTCAAAGCAGAGGTTTATGTTTTATCCAAAGATGAAGGTGGCCGTCACAAGCCTTTCTTCAACGGTTACCGTCCTCAGTTCTACTTCAGAACAACTGACGTAACTGGTGATATCAGTCTACCAGATGGCGTAGAAATGGTAATGCCTGGTGATAACGTATCTCTAGAAGTTAAATTGATCAACACCATCGCAATGGAAAAAGGATTGCGTTTTGCAATTCGTGAAGGTGGACGTACTGTAGGTGCAGGACAGGTTACTGAAATTATCGAGTAAGATAACCTATTCATGCTACCGCACTGACCCACCAGTCAGCGCTAATAATAACAAGGAATTTTGGATACACTATAAGGTGTTTATTCGGAATTCCTTGTTCCATTAAATTTAATCGGCTAAAGGAAGTCGTTTTTAAAGTAATGGACAATTAATAAGTATCGTATTTTGGCAAGGTAATTTTGATTTAGGATGAGGCAAAAAACGTAGGCGATGCCTAAAGCATCGACGAGGCTTTTTAACGAAATACTAACTCGAAAGGACCAGCCATAAATCGGTAAATTATTATTTGATCATTACTATTAGATTGAACTTTTGTTTTTTGAGGTCGTAATAACTTTGAAATTTTAATTGTTTATCTTATCCACGGGCATAGTTCAATGGTAGAATAGAGGTCTCCAAAACCTTTGATCTGGGTTCGAATCCTAGTGCCCGTGCTAAAAACTGTTTTATGGACAAAATATCACTTTACGTAAAAGAAAGTTACCACGAGTTGGTTAACAAAGTTACTTGGCCTACTTGGAATAGCCTTCTACAAAGTACTGTACTAGTACTAATCGCCTCGTTAATTATATCCCTGATCATCTTTGTCATGGATCTAATTGCTAAAAATGGTTTAGATTTTATCTATCCTGGCGGTAATTTCTAGAAGAATACAGCGCGTACAAAGATTATATTTAACCATACTTACAAAACCATAGTCACAATAGTCAAACATGAGCGAAGGCCAAGACCTAGACTTACGATGGTACTCACTGCGTGTAATCAGCGGTAAGGAAAGAAAAATAAAGGAACGAATCGAACTGGAAATTACCAGATCAAACTGGAAAGAATATGTTACGCAAGTACTTGTTCCCTCCGAGAAAGTATACAAGATTCGCAACGGCAAAAAAGTTATTCAGGAAAGAAATATTCTTCCTGGCTATATTCTTATTGAAGCTTCTCACTTGAAGTTTAGAGGAGATATGGTACAAAAAATTGCCAACCTTCCCAACGTTATTCATTTCCTAGGTAAAAACAATCCGATCCCGATGCAACCATCGGAAGCTAATCGCATGCTCGGTAAAGTAGATGATTCGCAAGATATCGGCGAAGCATTGATCGAACCGTTTATTGTAGGAGAAACCGTCAAAATTATTGATGGTCCTTTCAACGAATTCGTTGGGGAAATCCAAGAGGTGAACGAAGAGAAGAAGAAGCTGAAAGTGATTGTGAAAATCTTTGGTCGTGGTACTGAAGTAGAACTCAACTTTATGCAAGTTGAAAAACAAAGTTAAAACGTTATTCAAACAGTTGAATAAACTTTATTGTAAAATAAAGTTTCATACGTCTAACATATTTAAGGGAGCTATTATCAGCAATTAACTTTCTGATGTAGCGCTAATTACCTCACTTATTTAATATTTTAAAATGGCAAAAGAAGTAGATGGTTTCATAAAACTCCAAGTTAGAGGAGGTGCAGCAAACCCAGCTCCTCCAGTAGGTCCCGCATTAGGTGCCAAGGGAGTAAACATTATGGAATTCTGCAAGCGTTTCAACGCGCAGACACAAGAAAATGCTGGAAAAGTTTTACCAGTTGTAATTACAGTTTTCAAGGACAAGTCTTTTTCATTCATTATCAAGACGCCTCCTGCTGCAGTTCAATTGCTAGAAGCAGCTAAACTCAAAAAAGGTTCTCCAGAATCAAATCGTCAGAAAGTAGGCTCTGTTACTTGGGATCAAGTAAAGGCAATCGCTGAAGACAAAATGGAAGATTTAAATGCTTTTAGCATCGAATCTGCTATGAAAATGATCGCTGGTACTGCTCGTAGCGCAGGAATCAATGTTAAAGGAACACCACCTTGGGATAACTAAGATGATTGTCCTTTCGAACGGATGAAAGCATTCGTTTGATATTATGTATACACTGTTAAAAAAATGAAATCATTTTTTAAACATTGATAATAAATAGGGAGCTACTTCGGATATCTGAATATTTATTCAATCACCAAAGTAGCGCTAATTACCTCACTTTTTAAAATTTAATAATGGCAAAATTGTCAAAGAAAAGAAGAGCAGCTGTAGCCAAAGTGGATGCAGACAGGCTCTATCCAATCGAGGAAGCGGTAGCGTTGGTTAAAGAAGTCAACTGCACCAAATTCGATGCTTCCGTAGATGTTCACGTTCGTTTGGGCATCGACCCGAGAAAAGCCGATCAGGCATTACGTGGAACTGTATCTCTACCACACGGTACTGGAAAATCAAAAAAAGTACTCGTCATGTGTACTCCTGATAAAGAAGAGGAAGCAAAAGCAGCAGGTGCTGACTTTGTTGGACTCGACGATATGGTCGCCAAAATTCAAGGCGGTTGGACAGACGTAGATGTAGTAATTGCTACTCCTAACGTTATGGCTCAGGTTGGTAAAATAGGTCGTATCTTAGGACCTCGTGGTCTTATGCCTAACCCAAAAACAGGAACCGTTACTCCTAATGTAGGAGCTGCAGTTGCTGAAGTAAAAAAAGGTAAGATCTCTTTCCGTGTTGACAAATTTGGTATCATTCATTCTTCCGTAGGCCGAGTTTCTTTCAGCCCTGCTCAGTTGAAGGACAATGCTATGGAATTACTGGAAATGCTACTCAAAATGAAGCCTTCTTCTGCTAAAGGAATTTACATGAAGTCGGTAACCATTGCAAGCACCATGAGCCCTGGAATTAAAGTGGATACTAAATCTTTTGTTAAATAAATCGTTTCTAACCGAAACGTCTAAATATTAAAATCATGACTAGATCAGAAAAAGCGGCTACGATTGAAGAATTGAAAGGTAAATTTGCAGAAAACTCTTTTTTCTACTTTACCGACTCTTCCAAATTGACCGTTGAACAGATTAATAAATTACGCGGACTTTGCTACGAAAAAGGAGTAGAGATGCGTGTTGTAAAAAATACCTTAGTTCAAAAAGCATTAGAAGCAGCACCAGAAGAAAAAAATTACGCTGGTCTCTACGAAACGCTGAAAGGACCTACTGCTATCATGTTTACCGATACAGCTAAATACCCTGCTTCTATCATCAAGGAATTCCGTGGTGATGATGAGCGGCCAATAGTGAAAGCGGCTTACATTGATTCCTCAATTTATATCGGTGATGACAAAATCAACGAACTAAGTAAACTCAAATCCAAGGATGAATTGGTGGCAGAAATTATTTCTCTGCTTCAATCTCCAGCAAAGAATGTTATCGGCGCACTTCAATCTGGTGGTTCTACCATCAGTGGCTTACTGAAAGCATTGGAACAAAGAGGAGAGTAAAACCGTTTGTTGATTCCTTCTATAATTTGAAGGAATCTATCGAACCAATTATATGGCTTCAACCAACTTAAATATTTTTTCAAACTTTAAACACGTTACGGTGTTTAAAATCAAACTCAAAAAAAACTGTTCGTTATGGCAGATTTAAAAGATTTCGCAGAAAAGTTAGTAAACCTAACAGTAAAAGAAGTAAGTGATTTAGCTACTATCCTAAAGGATGACTATGGTATCGAACCTGCAGCAGCAGCGGTAGCAATGGCAGCTCCTGGTGCAGGAGGTGGAGGTGAAGCAGCAGCTGAAAAGACAGAATTTGACGTAGTGTTAAACTCTGCTGGTGCCGCTAAACTAAAAGTAGTAAAAGAAGTTAAAGGTATCATGGGCGTAGGTCTGAAAGAAGCTAAGGAGCTTGTGGATGGCGCACCTGGTGTACTAAAAGCTGGTGCAACTAAAGAAGAAGCTGAGAGCATCAAAGCTGCTCTTGAAGCTGTTGGTGCTGAGGTAGAATTGAAGTAATTCTTTCTTTTGGGAAAACTTTTTCCCAACAGGAGTTTTATTCTTCAATAACCTTAAGGCAACCAATGATCAACATTGCACAAACTTATTTACCGTATTACAGTAGGATAACTCGATTATCCAAACGAAACTAGACGCAAGGAGGCTTAGACAGTAGTATTCTACTGGCTAGGCCTATTGCCGTCTTGATAGCTCGCTAAGCGAAGCGAGCAAATTATGGTTTTCTTTTTTTATTAATAAAATCGAAGGCCAACTCAAATTTTGGCATTTAAACGTACCAGTAAGATCGGGAATTTTTTCCTCAATTGCTGGAAATAAAAAACAATTCTCTATGGCGTCAAACGGCACTCCACAGCGAGTAAACTTCGGTAAGATTAAACTGGCCTCCCAGTATCCCGATCTGCTCGAAATTCAACTGAAATCTTTTGTTGAATTTTTTCAGCTCGAAACCACTCCTGAGAACAGGATGGCGGAAGGTCTCTACCGAGTTTTCCAGGAAAATTTCCCCATCACCGATGCGCGAAATATTTTCGTACTTGAATTCTTAGATTATTTTGTTGACCCTCCACGCTACAGCATCGAAGAATGTATGCACCGTGGACTCACTTACAGTGTTCCACTGAAAGCAAAACTAAGATTGTCTTGTAACGATGAAGAACACGTCGATTTCCAAACCATCGTACAGGATGTATTCCTTGGGAATATTCCTTACATGACTCCTAAAGGTACTTTCGTGATTAACGGTGGAGAAAGACTGATCGTCTCTCAACTACACCGTTCTCCGGGCGTATTCTTTGGTCAGAGTTTCCACCCGAATGGAACAAAAATTTATTCTGCCCGAGTTATTCCTTTTAAAGGAGCTTGGATGGAATTTGCAACAGATATCAACACGGTGATGTATGCGTACATTGATCGTAAGAAAAAATTCCCTGTTACCACTTTATTACGTGCAATTGGATTCGATTCTGATAAATCTATCCTTGATCTTTTCGGCTTGGCTGAAGAAATTAAAACAGATAAAAAAGCACTTAAAAAAGCAATCGGTCGTAAACTAGCCGCTCGTGTCTTGAAAAAATGGAATGAAGATTTCGTTGATGAAGATACAGGTGAAGTAGTAACTATCGAACGTAACGAAATTATCTTAGAAAGAGATGTAGTATTAGATGAAGCGAACGTAGAATTGATTCTTGAGGCAGAAACCGAAACCATCATTCTACAGAAAGAAGATATCGAAGAAGATTACTCGATCATCTACAATACTTTACAAAAAGATCCTTCCAGTTCAGAAATGGAAGCAGTTCAATATATCTACCGTCAACTACGTGGTACGGATCCACCAGATGAAGAAACAGCGCGTGGTATTATTGATAAATTGTTCTTTTCTGACAAACGATATAACCTTGGAGAAGTTGGTCGATACAAAATCAACCGTAAACTAAAACAGGATATTTCTCGCGAAACGTTGGTATTGACCAAAGAAGATATTATCGAGATCGTTACTTATCTCGTTCGCCTGATGAATCAGAAAGCGGAAATCGATGATATTGATCACTTAAGCAATCGTCGAGTACGTACCGTAGGTGAGCAGTTATATGCTCAATTTGGGGTAGGTCTTGCGAGAATGGCACGTACCATCCGTGAACGAATGAATGTTCGTGACAACGAGGTATTTACGCCGATTGATTTGATTAATGCAAGAACTTTATCTTCTGTAATTAACTCTTTCTTCGGAACGAGTCAGTTATCTCAATACTTGGATCAAACCAATCCATTATCAGAAATTACGCACAAACGTCGTATTTCTGCACTTGGACCCGGTGGTCTTTCAAGAGAGCGTGCAGGTTTTGAGGTACGTGATGTACATTATTCTCACTATGGTCGACTTTGTACCATTGAGACACCGGAGGGACCTAATATTGGTTTGATCTCTACTTTATGTGTACACGCCAAGGTAAACAAAATGGGATTCCTAGAAACACCTTACCGTGAAGTTAAAAACGGTAAAGTAGTGACTAAAGGAGATGCCATCTACTTGTCTGCTGAAGGAGAAGATTTTAAGAAAATTGCACAAGCAAACTCTGCTATCGACGAAAAAGGAGCGTTCTTAACAGACCGTATCAAATGTCGGGAGCATGGTGACTTCCCAGTATTACCACCGGAAGACATCGAATACATGGATGTAGCACCAAACCAAATTGTTGGTGTATCTGCTTCTATGATTCCATTCCTTGAGAATGATGATGCCAACCGTGCCTTGATGGGATCTAACATGCAGCGTCAGGCTGTTCCTTTAATTAAGCCATCGTCTCCGATTGTGGGAACTGGATTAGAAGGAAAAGTAGCGGTAGATTCTCGTATGTTGATCAACGCAGAAGGTAATGGAGTAGTGGAGTATGTGGATGCAAATGAAATTATCATTCGCTACGATCGTACCGAAGAAGATCAATTGGTCTCTTTCGAAGATAGCAGAAAATCTTATAAACTAACGAAGTTCCGTCGAACCAACCAAGGTACTTGTATTAATCTAAAACCGATTGTTAAGAAAGGTTTACGGGTTAAAAAAGGAAGTATCCTTTGTGATGGTTACGCTACTGAAAAAGGAGAATTAGCATTAGGTCAAAACCTGAAAGTGGCATTTATGCCTTGGAAGGGATATAACTTTGAGGATGCAATTGTACTTTCGGAAAGAGTAGTAAGAGAAGATATTTTTACTTCTCTACATATCGAGCACTTTGAATTAGATGTTCGAGATACAAAGCTAGGTGAGGAAGAATTAACCAATGATATTCCTAATGTTAGTGAGGAAGCGACGAAGGATTTGGATGAAAATGGAATTATTCGAGTAGGTGCTTGGATTAGTGAAGGAGACATTCTGATTGGTAAGATTACACCAAAAGGGGAATCTGATCCGACGCCGGAAGAAAAGTTACTTCGAGCCATCTTTGGTGACAAAGCAGGTGATGTAAAAGATGCGTCTTTAAAAGCACCTCCATCAACTAAAGGTATCATTATTAATAAGCAACTTTTTGCTCGTGCTAAGAAGGACAAAGTTCAAAAAGCACAGGAGAAAGATTTGCTAGAAAGTCTAGATGAACAGCACGCTATTGCATTGAACGAGATGAAGACCATTCTAGTGGATAAATTATTATCCTTAGTAAAAGGTAAAATCTCTCAAGGTGTAAGAAGTATCTACAACGAGGAAATGATTCCTAAAGGAACGAAGTTCTCAAGTACCGTAATGAAGAAGGTTGATTACAGTGCGGTAGATTATTCTGGATGGACGGATGATGATCACACCAATAGTTTGATCGCTCGACTATTACACAACTACAGTATCAAAGTAAACGAAGAGGTAGGTAAATATAAGCGTCAGAAGTTTAACATTAGCATAGGAGATGAGCTTCCTGCTGGTGTACTAAAACTAGCGAAGGTTTATTTAGCTAAGAAACGTAAGCTGAAAGTAGGTGATAAGCTTGCTGGACGTCACGGTAACAAAGGAATTGTATCAAGAATTGTACGGGCGGAAGACATGCCTTTCTTAGATGATGGAACGCCAGTTGATATTGTACTGAATCCGTTGGGTGTACCTTCTCGTATGAACTTGGGTCAGATTTTCGAAACTGTTCTTGGTTGGGCGGGTGAAAAGATGGGACTTAAGTTTTCTACTCCAATTTTTGATGGAGCGAAGGCGAGCGAAATTGAAGCTTATGTTGATGAAGCAAAATTGCCTCGATTAGGACAGACGTTCCTATACGATGGTGAAACGGGAGATCGTTTCCACCAGCAGGCAACAGTAGGTGTAATCTACATGCTGAAATTATCGCACATGGTCGATGACAAAATGCACGCACGTTCTATCGGACCTTACTCGTTGATTACACAACAACCATTGGGTGGTAAAGCTCAGTTTGGTGGTCAGCGTTTTGGTGAGATGGAAGTATGGGCACTGGAGGCATTCGGTGCAGCTAACATTCTACAAGAATTACTGACCATCAAGTCGGATGATATTCAAGGTAGAGCGAAAGCTTACGAAGCAATCGTTAAGGGAGACAATCTTCCTGAACCAAATATTCCAGAGTCATTCAATGTATTGATTCACGAATTACGAGGTTTAGCGCTTGACGTGAAGTTTGATTAATAATAACAACCATAACGAAGCAATAAAATTTTCGACTATTTCAGTGGAAATTTTATTGCCTCATTAAATACTATATCATATGTTTAAAAAGAATCCAAAGCAAAAAAAAGGATTTGATAGTATCATGATCAGCTTGTCATCTCCGGATGATATTCTGGACCGTTCGTTTGGTGAAGTTCTAAAACCAGAAACGATCAATTACCGTTCTTATAAGCCAGAACGTGATGGTCTTTTTTGTGAAAGAATTTTTGGGCCAGTAAAGGATTATGAGTGTTATTGTGGTAAGTACAAACGTATCCGTTATAAAGGAATCGTCTGTGACCGTTGTGGAGTAGAAGTAACAGAGAAGAAGGTACGACGGGAGAGAATGGGACACATCAAGTTGGTGGTTCCTGTTGTCCATATCTGGTTTTTTAAATCACTACCTAATAAAATTGGTTACCTACTGGGACTGTCTTCTAAGAAATTAGAAAGCATTATTTACTACGAACGTTACGTAGTAATTCAGCCTGGTATCAAGGAAGCAGATGCGATCAATAAGATGGATCTGATGACAGAGGAAGAGTACCTAGAAATTCTAGAGACTTTGCCACCAGACAACCAATTATTAGAAGATGAGGATCCAAACAAGTTTATCGCAAAGATGGGAGCCGATGCGGTTCGTGAATTATTGATGAGATTAGATCTTATCGGTTTATCTTACGAATTACGTCACCAGGCTGCTAATGAAACTTCTCAGCAACGTAAGTCGGAAGCATTGAAGCGTCTGCGAGTTGTAGAAGCGTTCCGTGATGGACAAAAGGTCATTGAAAATCGTCCAGAATGGGCAATCATTCAATACCTACCTGTAGTTCCACCAGAACTACGACCATTGGTACCATTGGATGGTGGACGTTTTGCGAGTTCAGATTTGAATGATCTTTATCGTAGAGTAATTATCCGTAATAATCGTCTAAAGCGATTATTAGAAATCAAAGCTCCAGAAGTAATTCTTCGAAATGAGAAGCGAATGCTGCAGGAAGCTGTTGATTCATTATTTGATAATAGTAGAAAATCGAACGCAGTAAAGGCGGAAGGTGGACGTGCACTAAAATCTTTGAGTGATATTCTGAAAGGTAAGCAAGGACGTTTCCGTCAAAACTTACTCGGTAAGCGTGTGGATTATTCTGGTCGTTCTGTAATTGTAGTAGGACCAAAACTAAAACTACACGAATGTGGTATTCCTAAGAATATGGCTGCCGAATTATTCAAGCCTTTTGTGATCCGTAAATTGATCGAACGAGGAATTGTAAAAACGGTAAAGTCTGCTAAGAAATTAGTGGATCGTAAAGATTCTGTGATCTGGGAAATTCTAGAAAATATTCTAAAAGGTCATCCAGTAATGCTTAACCGAGCACCGACGCTTCACCGTCTTTCAATTCAAGCTTTCCAGCCTACATTGATTGAAGGAAAAGCAATCCAGTTGCACCCATTAGTTTGTGGTGCCTTTAACGCGGATTTTGATGGTGATCAAATGGCGGTACACGTACCGTTGAGCCACGCAGCTATTTTAGAAGCACAAGTTTTGATGCTGGCTTCTCACAATATGTTGAACCCACAGGATGGTTCTCCGATTACACTTCCTTCTCAGGATATGGTATTGGGTCTATATTATTTGACCAAAGAAAGAACGAATAGTAAGGAAGAGCCAGTTCGTGGAGAAGGCATGAAATTCTACAGCACGGAAGAAGTACTTATTGCACATAACGAAGGACAAATTGACTTGCACGCTAAGATTGAAGCAAAAGTTAAGTTCGAAAACGAAGATGGAACTTTTGGTTTAAAGCGTACGCAAACAACGGTTGGACGGGTTATCTTTAACCAAGCAACACCAGAAAAAGTACCGTTTATTAATCAATTGTTGACCAAGAAAAACCTACGTAAGGTAATCATGGACATCATTGAGCGAACGGATTTTCCAACAACTGCAACCTTCTTGGATGCTATCAAAGAAATGGGTTTCTACTGGTCTTTCAAAGGAGGTCTATCCTTTAACTTAGGAGATCTAATTACACCTACGCAAAAAGCGGAGACGCTGATTACTGCTCAGAAAGAGGTAGACGAAGTGTGGGATAATTACAACATGGGGTTAATCACCAATAACGAACGTTACAATCAGATTATTGATAAATGGACGTTTGCGGATAATAAGATTACCGAAAATCTAATGGATGAATTAGCAACGCATAAGCAGGGATTCAACTCTGTATATATGATGCTTGATTCTGGAGCACGTGGATCTAAGCAGCAGATTAAGCAGTTGTGTGGATTACGTGGACTGATGGCCAAGCCGCGAAAATCTGGTGATACAGGTGGAGCGATCATTGAAAATCCGATTCTTTCTAATTTCTTGGATGGTCTATCGGTACTTGAATACTTTATCTCTACGCACGGTGCTCGTAAAGGTCTGGCTGATACAGCATTGAAGACGGCAGATGCAGGATACTTGACCCGTCGTTTGGTAGATGTTTCTCAGGATGTAGTAATCATGGAAGAAGATTGTGATACTTTAAGAGGTATCGAAACTACTGCCTTGAAAGACAACGAAAAAGTAATTCAAAACTTAACGGATCGAATCATTGGACGTTATACACTGCATGATATTGTTCACCCAGTAACGGATGAATTATTATTAGCAGCTGGCGAATATATTACGCCACAGATTGGACGACATATTGAGGCAGAAGGAATCGAAATGGTAACCATTCGTTCCGTACTGACTTGTGAAACCAAGCGTGGAGTTTGTAACAAATGTTACGGTAAAAACTTGGCAACAGGTAGAATTGCTGAACGAGGAGATGCGGTAGGAATTATCGCTGCTCAGTCGATTGGTGAGCCGGGTACACAGTTGACCCTTCGTACTTTCCACGTAGGTGGTATTGCCAACGTATCGAAAGCGGAATCTACGTTGTCTAGTAAGTTTGATGGAACGCTTGAATTTGATGGTATCCGTACTACTCAATCAACGGATGATAAGGGTAAGAAGATAGATATCGTTTTATCTCGAGCTGGTGAAATCCGTGTATTGGAAAAAGGAGGAACAAAGGTTTATACGACCCTTCACATTCCTTATGGAGCTATTTTATTTGTCGAAGATGGCAAAGAAGTGGTTAAAGGAGATATTATTTGTGAATGGGATCCGTTTAACGCAGTTATTGTTTCTGAACATAGTGGTATTGCTCAATTCGAAGATATCGTTGAAGGTCAGACTTTCCGTATTGAAAGAGATGATCAAACTGGATACGCCGAAAAAGTAATCGTTGAAAGTAAGACGAAGAAGAATATCCCTACTATTCACATCGTGGATAAAAAAGGAAATCAATTGAAGTCTTATAACCTTCCGGTAGGATCTTATATCTCTATCGAAGATGGTCAGACGATTAAGGGGGGAGAAAAGATTGCTAAGATACCACGTAAGCTAGGTAAGATTGCGGATATTACGGGTGGTCTTCCACGAGTAACGGAGCTTTTCGAAGCACGTAATCCTTCTAACCCAGCGGTTACAGCAGATATTGACGGAGTTGTTTCTTTCGGAAAAATCAAGCGTGGTAAGCGGGAGGTTTTTGTAGAAGATGAAAAGACGAAGCAGCGTCACAAGTATCTGATCGGTTTATCGAAGCACATCCTCGTACAGGAAGGTGACTTCGTAAGAGCAGGTATGAACTTATCTGATGGAGCGGTGGCACCAAGAGATATCCTAGATATTTCTGGACCATTTGCAGTGCAGTCTTACTTGGTGAATGGTGTACAAGAAGTTTACCGTTCGCAGGGTATCACCATTAACGATAAGCATATCGAAGTAATCGTGCGTCAGATGATGCGTCGAGTACAGATCGAAGATGCTGGTGATACAACATTCCTTGAAGGAGAAGCAGTTGAGAAGTACGATTTCTTAGCACAGAACGATTGGATTTTCGATAAGAAATTTATTACCGATCCAGCAGATTCTGAGAAGTTGAAGCCAGGACAATTGGTGACTTTACGTCAATTGCGAGAAGAAAATTCTGCACTGAAGCGTAATGACATGAAGCCTGTTCAGTTCCGTGATGCGGTACCGGCCACTTCACGTCCATTGCTACAAGGTATTACGAAATCTTCTCTTGGAACACATAGCTGGATTTCTGCAGCATCGTTCCAGGAAACTACGAAGGTCTTGAGTCAAGCAGCAATTTCTGCGAAGCGAGATGATCTAGAAGGATTGAAAGAAAACGTTATTGTTGGTAAGCTAATTCCTGCGGGAACTGGACTACGAATTTTTGATCGTTTATACGTTACTAGCAAAACAGCACACGATGCTGCTCAGGCACGTCGAGATGAGATTGAAGAAATGGAAGAGATGGAAGGAGTGGAGTAGGGTGAAGAGGCT
>CALGJS010000378.1 GCA_937927835.1 uncultured Saprospiraceae bacterium
AGGATTAAACCTTGCCAAAGTCATCAAAGAAGATCAGGCGATGACGGAGACCGTCCGCTTTGCCGCTCCCTTAAATTTATCTATTGATCCGGCCTCTGAAGGAACCTGGACCACCTTACCCAACGGTGATCAGATTTGGGAGTTAGAGTTACGGGTTGCCAATGCCTTAGGATTGTTTGTTGTTTTTGAAAATTTCAATTTACCTGCTGGTGCAAAATTATTCGGTTACCATCCTCAAACTAAAGAAAAACTAGGCGCTTATAGCGAACGAAATAACAAGCCGCATGGTGAGTTTATGTTGGGAATGATTACGGGGAAAGTTTTGCGATTGGAATATCTAGTTCCAGCTAAGTCAGTTGGACCTAGACTAAAAGCACCTTTTAAAATAAAAAAATTATACGTCGCTTATAACACGGATCATATGGTTCCGTCTGACTACGAGTTCAAAACCTATGATGGATTCGGAGATGCCGATGATTGTCATATCAATATCAATTGTACCCAAGGAAATGCTTGGCAAGATCATAAGCGGGGTGTCGTGCGAATGCTTCGGGTATTTGAAGAAGGGATTGGTTGGTGTACCGGCTCGTTAATTAATAATACCAATCAAGATGGAACGCCATATATTTTGAGTGGCTTTCATTGTATTGCGGGATTTACCCCAAATCTCAATCTTTGGCGCTTTGATTTTAATTATGAATTTTCTGGTTGTAATGATGAAACGGTTGAGCCAGTAAGGTATTCTATGCAAGGTTGTCAATATCGATCGGGTAGAGAGCAAACTGATTTTTTATTATTAGAATTAGATGACGTAATACCACAATTTTATAACGTGTATTTCCATGGTTGGGATCGAGACGAGAATGCGATTCCAACGAGTATGACGGGAATCCATCATCCACGAGGAGACGTAAAAAAGATTTCTACTAGTAATCAACCGATTACCATTTTCAATAATAGTATTATGTGGTCAAACTCGGTTACTACGCCACCTAATCACCATTTTCGGGTTTTCTTAACGGAAGGAACCATTGAAGACGGTTCTTCTGGAAGTCCCTTTTTTAACGAAAATGGTTTGATCGTCGGTCAATTACATGGAGGGAATGCGGGTTGTGGAACTTCCAATACGACTTATTATGGTCGTTTCTCTTTATCTTGGGAAGAAGGAACGACACCCGATACTCGATTACGCGATTGGCTAGATCCAAATAATACTGGACAGACCACTCTCGGAAATTATGAATATCCAACTGCCACCTTATCAGGAAAAGTAAGTATGCCGAACGGCGTAGGAATTCAGTTTGTAAAAGTAGCTGCCACTGGACCTTCGATCGTTGATACAGTAGAAACGGATGCTAATGGTAATTATTCTTTTCCAAATGTTCGAGATAATGAGTCTATAGTTTTGAACCTTTCGAGAGAAGGAAGATCGACCAACGGATTGAGTGCCTCCGACTTTATCGCAGTTCGAAAAGATTTATTGATTATTGAAACGTTGACGCCAGATCAAAAATTTGCGGCAGATGCAGACGAAAATGGCGCAGTTAATCTTTCTGATTATCTTGACTTGATCGAAGTTATTCTAGTCATTCAACCTGATTTTGAATTAGGTCCTTGGCGATTTTTTGAAAATAATATTCCACTCTCGATTAGTGGAGATGTCGTTCGAGATGTCTCGGTAGTAAAACGAGGGGACGTTAATTTTAATGCGAATCCGGCAGAATAGATTTTGTGTTGAATCGTTTAATTGTTGATGTGTTGAATCGTTGAATTGAAAGAGTGTAGATTTAGTGATACCATCTTTTTTTCAAATTCAATTGCAAATGCAAATGCAATTTTCTCTTTAACGTGAAAAAATAAAAAGATCAAAAGAGGAAGACGAGATTGACGAGATTGAAATTGCGCTTGAATTTGCTTTTGAAAATTTATAACTATTTAAGTTACTTTGTACGACAGTCTTTCCTAACGATTCACACCAAACAATCACCAATATGTCCAAGACCTCCCGCTTAATACCATTCCTCATTCTAATTCTCATTCCAATTCTCATTCTAATTCTTTCCTCTTGTAAAACTGCCAAAGCTCCTGTTCGTCCCGAGGCGAGTTATGAGGAGCTGAAGCAAACAGAATTAAGCCGAATTAATATTCCAGTCAGTGTAGATATTGGCCAAATGGAAACCGCGCTTAACAAGGAGATGGATGCTATTTTTTTAGCGGATAATGAAATGTTTGATAATGATCAAAAAGATTTTGAGTTAAGCGTTACCAAGGCAGATCAACTTAGCTTAGACGTGACCACCGATGCGGTTGCTTATGCGGTGCCGCTTGATTTGTTTGTTAAAAAAGATTTTGGAATCGGTCAGATCAATGCAGATGGAGCGGTGATGCTTAATTTTAAAACCAACTTTGAAATTCAATCGGATTGGACGTTAAAGACGGAGACTGTATTGGAAAAATATGATTGGATCAAGCAACCTAAGCTGGATTTAGGTTTTATTCAATTGCCTATTGCAGCAGTCGCAAATCGGTTGGTGGATCGGAGTCGTACTCGAATTGCCTCGATCATTGATGCCCAAATTAGAGAGAATTTTGTGCTAAAGGATTATGTTAGTGAAGCTTGGAATAGATTACAACAACCGATTCCTGCCTCTATTGAAAATCAACTTTGGGTAAAGATGGAACCTCAATCCATCGGGATGACCGGACTTGAAAAATCAGACAATATCGTCAGTGCCACCTTGGTCATCCAAACGCTAGCAGAAGCAAGTATTGGTGATCGTCCCGCAGAAACAGCGCCGATCCCTTTACCTGAATTTATTCCAGTGGATAAAGCAAAAGGAGATTTTTCTATTAATTTATTTACCGCTATTCCGCTAGATAGTTTAGAAGCTTTGGTAAAAAGAACGGTGATTGGAGAAACTTATCGAAGTGGCAAACGATCTGTTACGGTACACGATTTAGAGGTTTATGGTCAAAATAATAAGCTAGTGGTGAATACCATTTTGTCTGGTGATTATAAAGGAAGCATTTATATGATCGGTACGCCTTTTTATAATCAAAAGAAAAATCAACTAGAAATAGATGATTTAAAATATGAACTAAGCACAAAGAATTTTCTACAAAAAAGTATGGGATGGTTATTTCAAAATAAAATGGAAAAGATGATTGAAGAAACGATGCGATATCCACTAGAAGAAAATATGAGTGAGTATAAAGCGATCTTAAATGAATCTTTGGCGGAGTATCCCATTACATCAGGAATTGTCTTAAAAGGAAATATGAAAGACTTGAGTATTGGAGAGACTTATGTGAGTAAGGATTTGATTCATGTGATTATTCGCTCGGATGGAGAACTGGAATTGACGTTGGAGGATTTGGCGAAGTTGAATGAATGAGAAAAATAAGAGTTGATTAGTGAATTGGTTAATTGGTCGCGTATTACGCAATGCTAACGTGACCAATTAAACAATTCACTACTATATTTTGATTCGATTTTAATTCTATTTTTAGAAAAATTTATGGGCGTTCTAGCATAAAAAAATCCTGTTACGAGATCATCGTTACAGGATTTTTTGGTTGTTCTTAATTTGATAAGTGTAGAAGTATTATTTATAAATATTTTCATAAACTTCTTGAAGGTCATATTCTTTCTCCTTCTGGTGAATGATACAAATGCAACCATCAATACGTCGACCCTTGATCTTCCCAAATTGGAGATTAAAGTCACTATCAATATTGAAAAACTGTTCAATTACCTTTGCAGGAAAAGAACTTTTAATGTGCTTACCCAAAACAAAAGCGATATACTCACTTTGAATGCTGGTAGCACTAACACAGAAATTTCCAGACTCATCTAGAATTTCAAAAGGATGCTCATCTAAAACACAGAGGGGATGATTATTTAGGTACGCTCCAATATCGTTGAAAAGATACACTAGATCTGCCGTTGGCGGATTGATCATAGCTTCTTTTACCTGATCGTACGTAATCATATTCATGGGTTTAATAAATAATATTGAATATCAATATCCTAATATGCAAACCTTATTCCAAATAGATTAAAGAAAATAATTTGAATTTAATTGTTATATATAGTGGGTTGTTATTTAGTTTTTTATGATGAGAAAACTTTTATTTTTTTATTTAAAAATCATTATTATTTAAGTGCGTAACAAATTTGTTGTATTTGCTAGTTGGCCTGTTTGCTGGTTGGCTAGTTAGCTTTCTTCTAATGAATTTTTACATTTGAGGAAAGCCAACCAGCCAATAGCTAACCAGCTAACTAGCAAAAGAATATTCTACTTCCCCGAATTTATCAAACACGTTTATCACTTTACTTTTTTTAAACCCAATAATTGAGGCGCGCCGTTGCTATTCATATTAAATAACATAGAATCTGCAGACAAAAATTCGATTCTAACGGATTTAGATATTCCTGCGTTTAAAGTATCTTTTGAAACGAGAAATTTTCCATCTATATAATAGGTACCTTGTTCTTTATAATTAACATTACTCTGATAATCATATTGTCCAGTAGGGTGGAAAGTAAACTTTGTTTGTGATAAATCCGTGCTACCTGGTTGGCCATTTTCTACCAGTGAGACTGCTTGCCAAGTACCTAGGACTTGCGTCTTGTCTATTCCAGAACCACAAGCAAAAGCGAGAAAAATAAACAAAGAATAAAAGGTGATTTTTAGTAAAGTTGAAGAACGCATAGTTGGTGTTTTTTGAAATGTTGTTATTAGACTGTACAATGGTTTTTGGGATAACGGAGACTATTGAAAAAGATACAATGATTAAGCGTTGCCTAATTTCAAAAAAGGCAAAAGAAAAATGAGTACGGAGAATCAAATTCCGTACTCATTTTATCAAAGCTATTTATTTGCGCATCTGAACCGTGATTGAAGAGCGCAAATAGCAATAGCTTTTTACTTCTTAGGCGCATCTAAAGCACCAGAGTTAATAGCATCCAAGTATTTTTTAAGTTCCTCCTTAACGACCGGAGCCAAGATAAAGAGTCCAATCATATTCGGGAATACCATGGCGAAAACCATCGCATCTGAGAAGTCGGTAACAGCTCCTAAACTTGCAGCAGCACCAATTACAATGAATACACAGAACAAGACTTTATAAGTAACTTCTGCTTGCTTACTCTTTCCAAATAAATACATCCAAGCCTGTAAACCGTAGTAAGACCAAGAAAGCATCGTAGAGAATGCAAACAAAATAACCGCAATGGTAAGCACGTAGGAGAATCCTGGAAGTACGCTATCAAATGCCGCACTTGTCAGATTTACACCACCAATTCTTTGTCCTTCGATCAGTACCTGATTGTCAATAACATCTCCATAAGCAAAAGCTCCTCCAGCAGAAGTATTAAAGATAATGATAACCAATGCCGTCATTGTACAAACTAAAACCGTATCAATAAAAGGCTCTAATAATGCTACAACCCCTTCACTTGCAGGATAGTTGGTTTTTACCGCAGAGTGGGCGACCGAGGCACTACCAACTCCAGCCTCGTTGGAGAAGGCGGCTCTTTTAAAACCTTGGATCAATACCCCGATGATACCACCCGTGATACCTGCACCGGTAAAAGCACCATTGAAAATCTGTCCAAAAGCATTTGGAATTAAATTAATATTTGCAATCAAAATAATTAATGCCGCAGCGACATAAATACCAACCATGGCTGGGACAATCTTTTCCGCTACTTTACCAATCCGTTTGATACCACCGATAATTACAATACCTACCAAGATGGCGAGTATCACACCGAAGACGGTTCCGATCATTCCAGAATCAGAACCAACCAGCGCCTTAAATTGCGCCGCTGCTTGATTAGATTGGAACATATTTCCACCACCAAAAGATCCACCGATTAGCATGATCGCGTAGAATCCAGCAAAGAATTTTCCTAATCCAGCCATGCCTTTTTCCCCTAAACCTTTGCTTAAATAATACATTGGACCTCCATAAACGGTACCATCAGGACCAATCTCTCGATATTTTACTCCAAGTGTACATTCGGTAAATTTACTAGCCATTCCTAAAAATCCGGCTAGAATCATCCAAAAGGTAGCACCAGGTCCACCGATCGCAATGGCAATGGCAACTCCTGCAATATTTCCAAGACCAACCGTGGCGGAAAGGGCAGAGGTCAAAGCTTGAAAGGGTGTTACTTCTCCTATTCCACCTTCTACTCGGATCGTATCAGGGATATCTCCATCTCTGGTAATCATGTTGGGATCAATGACCTCTTTGGTACTATCATATTTACCTCGAACTACATTCACTGCCAATCCAAATCGAGTGAAATTTGGGAAGCCAAAGTAGATGGTAAAATAGGAAGCCGCTACCAATAAGAGAATTAGTACGACTGGTATAGCGAGACCATCACCAACTGGAATGGCTACAAAAACTACTTCAGAAATCCACGTTGTAGCTGGTTGTATAAAATCATTTACCCGTTCGTCTAGACCTTTTGAGTCTTGGGCAAAACTTAATAAAGGAAAAAAGAGCGTTGTCAAAAATGTGAGGAGTTTTTTCATAAGTCTCAACTTAGTAGTTTGGTTATGAAGCTGTTTGAGAATATTAAAGAGGGTGACAGCTTCTATTAAAACAGGTAAGGTATTGAGATAATTCTATTTACCCAAAGAAATGACCATATAATTTACGAGAACTATTAAAGAAGAGACGATTTTTTTGATCAAAGTCTAGTTTTTTGAAGAGGTCGTGGAGCCGCTAAATTGAAATTTTGGCATGGATTTGTCAATAAAATAATTCTAGAAATATTTTCAATAACCCTGAAGAGAAAAATAATAATAACTCTTCAGATCAAGAACCTATTATGAAAAATACTACACCAAAAAAGTCTTTAGCGGACTTTTCAAAAACTGCTATTGTTCCAACCGAACAATTATCCAAAGTTAAAGGAGGAGAAGCTACGATTATTATCGAAGTTCCGATTCCTTAGATAATAGTATAATTGAATTAGTTCAAGGTTGCTTTCTTTCTTCATTTATTTCTTCTTCCACACTTCCCCTAATAATTTCTCTACTCGCTCTTCTACTTTTTTATTCTTTATTAAAACCGGTGCATGATGCGGCTTTATCCTAGCATCAATGACCAATGGTCCACGACAACCCCAATGTTTATTTTGGGTGAAATCATCTACACCATAGGTGTCATGTGATGGATTGGCTCGTGTGAAAACAGTCCATAAAAAATTGTTTTCGGTGGCTGCTGAAAAATCTGCATTGTCAACTACGGCGATGAGTGGAATCTGCTCTAGTGGACTTTTTTCTAGAAAATCGGTCAATTGATTCATTTCCAAAACTGCTTTTTTATAATCGGAAAAGGCAGGGCCATTTATTAATAAAACTCCTGCCTGCCAAAATCTGGGTGTATCAAAACCATCTGGTAAATTAAACCTATCTGGTAATTGGTCAGACAAGGTTCGGAGTTGATCTCCACAACAGGCAACGATTAATTTAGATCCGGCATTCCATCCGCTACCTGAATAATCTAGGGTGTCCATAGTTGTTTTGGTTTGGAAATGTAAATCTCTTCGCCAATCAACTCGTTCTAAGACATGTTTAAAATAGGCTGGAATCTTATGAGCATTTATTTCGATTCCTTCTTCTTCCGCAGCGATAAACAAAAACTTGGCTAGACTAGTTTGTCCACTTCCAATAATTCGATTGGCCTGTGTCAGAATTTCTTCCGGTTTTTTATCTCTAAATGGCATGTATCGTTCACTGCCAACCGCCAACAATAGTGGATGTACTCCAGCCGCATCTACCGCATTGATTTGTCTAACACCAGGAAACTCTCCTGGCAGTAAAGCGCCGACTAGTTTATGAATTAAATATCCAAAACTGGAATCTTCTGCTGGTGGACGACCTACCGCGGTAAATTGCCAAATAGCATCTTTGCGATGATAAACTTTATCCACCTTCATCACCGGAAATTCATGTTCTAAACTATAATATCCTAAATGATCGCCAAATGGACCTTCCGGTTTTTTATGATTCTTTAAAATAGTACCAGTAATACAAAAATCTGCATCGCCGGAGATCACCGCTCGATTGTCCAAACCATATCGAAACCGACGCCCCGCCAACATTCCTGCAAAGGTCATTTCACTTAATCCTTCTGGTAAAGGCATGATGGCCGCAAAAGCATGAGAGGGTGGACCACCTACAAAAATACTTGCCCGAAACGGTTTGTCAGATTGATTGTAAGCGGTATGGTGAACACCAATTCCGCGGTGTAATTGATAATGTAATCCTACTTCTTGATTGATATCATATTCATTACCAGACATCTGAATTCTATACATACCCATATTGGATTGCATGATATTGTCATTGTCAGGAGGTAATGTACAAACTTGTGGTAAGGTAATAAATCCTCCACCATCATCTGGCCAAGAAATTACCTGTGGAAGTTTATCGATGGTAGTTTCGCCATATTTAACAGCTAAGCCAAAAGGAGACTTAAAAGGTAATGCACTAATAGCGGTAAAAGGAGCGGTTCGGTATCGCCAAGGATTTTTTAAAAATAGGGTAGGGTCTGCTTTAAGTTCAATAACTTTTTTTACCTTCTCTAGGGTTTTGCGAAAAATAAATTCCGTTCGTTCAAAGGTTCCATAGATATTAGAAACTGCTGGAAAAGGACTACCGATGACATTTTCAAAATAAACCGCAGGCCCTCCTTGGTCGAATACTTGCCGATGAATTTCGGCCATTTCCAGATTAGCATCAACTGATTTGGTGATTCTTAAAAGCTGATTATTTTTTTCTAGGTCGTTTAGACACTCTCTTAGATTTGCGTACATAGGCAGGCGTTAGCCGAAGGTTATTTTAATTTATTTATTTCTAAAGTAGCATCATTTTTAGAATCTTTTATTTTTTGCTCTCTTTGATTGTGATGGAGAGAAGCCAACAGGTTAAAATCTAACTTAATAACAACACAAGATAATCTTGGTTTAGTTTTAACTTAAGAATAAGAGGAGAATTGACCCTCCACTGACGTGAATACTAGTCCTAAATACTTAACTTTGCAATTATGACACTAGCGACAGAAGTCCAAACTTTAATCCGCAAGGAATTCCTCGTAGAATGGCGACAAAAGTACGCGATTGGTGGGATATTATTGTATGTGGTCTCCACTGTTTTTATTGTCTATTTTTCTTTTAGTGGAATTGATGCAAAAGCATGGAATACGCTTTTTTGGATCATCATGTTGTTTGCTTCTGTGAATGCAGTTACCAAGAGTTTTGCGCAAGAGAATAGTCAGAGAGAATTGTATTATTATTCTTTGGCCAGGCCCGCGGCAATTCTATTAGCGAAGATGATTTATAATATGCTATTGTTATTGGTCATCAGTCTATTAACGTTTGTTGCTTTTAGTATTTTAGCAATTAATCCAGTGAAAGATGCTGGTCAATTCTTTTTAGCTTTATTTTTAGGGAGCGTTGGTTTTTCGATTGCTTTTACTTTTATATCTGCTATTGCTGGAAAGGCAGCCAATAGTTCGACTTTGATGGCGATTTTGAGTTTTCCAGCAGTCATTCCGATTTTAATGACTTTATTAAAAATATCCGCGAACGCTTTGGGATTAATGACCGATACAGGGATTTGGAAAGACATCGGAATTTTGCTGGCGATTGATTTGATAATGTTAACTTTGACTTTTATTCTCTTTCCGTTTTTATGGAGAGACTAGGGGAAAGGCAGGTTTTAAAATATATTGGTAATGATAGTGGGATTTTAGTTATTATTAGTTTAGGTGGATTTGCTATTTGCCCTCTTCTATCGCGTTTGATTACGTTTGCCTTGAGGAAGCAAGAAGCAAGAAGCAAGAAATAAAAAATATACGAATGAAAAATTGGTGGAAAATTCTGGGGGTCATTTTATTGATTTATAGTTTTACGGTTGGGATGCTTGTTCCATTGAAGCCGGGTGTTTATAGCGCGTCTCCTTTTAAGTTAGAGGCTGGGAAAAATGGGGAAGTCAATATTTACGGTTATAATACTAATTATTCAAAAACAAAAACACCTATCCGAGTTTGGTTGACCCAAGATGATACCCACGCAATCGCTGCCACCTCCATAAAGGTGGTATCAGATAATCACCTAATTGCTAACTTTTCAATGCCGACGTATTATCCAGGCGATTCCGAGGCAACTTCTTTATCTCTTTGGGTAGATAGTGATGCGGATGGTGCAGCCACGCTTCCAGATGCGATAAGTGTTGTTGACAATCATCCAGCTAAGGACGTCGTAGATAATATTTGGACCCAGCAACCGGTAGACAATCTTAGTTTTACTGGAAAAACAACCTTCCCATATCGAGCGATGTTGGGCGAAACGGTTCGTAATACTTATTATCATGTACCTTTTTGGTTTGCGATGATGTTAATCTTATTATCCTCTATGGTTTTTAGCTGGAAATATTTACAGACTTTAGATATGCGCTATGACCATACGGCAGTTGCATTGACACAAGTCGGTACTTTATATATTGTATTAGGATTAATTACTGGATCCATTTGGGCTCGATTTACGTGGGGAGATTGGTGGAATTTTGATATCAAACAAAATATGTCTGCCATCGCCTTATTGATCTATTTAGCCTTTTTTGTTTTACGGAGTTCTTTTGATGATGAAGAAAAGAAAGCTCGAATTAGCAACGTCTTTAATATCTTCGCTTTTTCTACTTTGATTCCATTATTATTTGTTATCCCTAGACTATATGATAGCTTACATCCTGGAAATGGCGGCAACCCTGGATTTGGAGGAGATGATTTAGATAGTACCATGCGGATGGTTTTGTATCCTGCGGTATTTGGCTGGTTGTTTTTAGGATTGTGGATGGCGCAGTTATTAAAACGAATGGC
>CALGJS010000379.1 GCA_937927835.1 uncultured Saprospiraceae bacterium
CTGCATTTCATAATTAATCAATCGAAGTTTATCATATGCTTCAACCAATTGAATATAATCGGTTGTATCTAATTGTTCAAGCACTTTAAATTGCATACTGATGGCTTGTTGATATTTTTTTTGAGCATGGTATAAATCAACGAGAAAACTTTCAAGGAAAACTTTAATGGTAGGATCTTCGGTATCAAATTCATTTTTATTATTCAGAATGTAAGCATAAATTTCTTCTGCTTTCTCCAGATCTCCATTCTCTAAATGAAGTACTCCTTTTTGAAATAATATTTCAGCTTTAAATATCCTCAATTTATCTTCAGAGGCAATCTTATAAGAAATATCGAGTTCATCCATAGCTTCTTTTTTTCTTCCTAGAGCGTGGAATGAATTACTTCTTTCCATTCTAATAAAGGCGATAGATGAAGGAGGGATTTGGTAATTTTTTTCAATCTCCAATGCTTTATCATAATACTCGAGAGCAGATAAATGATTCTCTACCTCTGAATAAAGTTGTCCTAAGGAATAAAGAGAGCCATAGATAGCACTGGTATCTTTTACGAGGATTGCTTGTTCAATATTCTGATAATAGGTTTTTTGAGCTTCTTCAATATCACCAATTATCATATAAGTGTAAGCTTTAATGTAATTAAAAGTTCCTTTGTCTTTTTCAGAAATTTTGAATTCATCTAATCTATTTTCAAATTCTGATATAATCTGATAGGCACTAACTGGATTATTTAAATCATGCTGTTGATATATCTTTTCCAAAATAAATCTAAAGAAACTAGAATCGGGAATTGGGATATTTCGATCAAGAATCTCTTGACAATTTTTAATTCCGAGTTGAACGATGTCTGCATCACGATACATGTACTTATTAATGGAATCAAGGTAGATTGTGAATTTTTGTTCCTCAGAAGTTTGTTCGGTAAAACTTTTTGAGAAGTCTATAGGATCTTGAGCATTAACAATGGTTAAGGTTCCTATAAATAAAGAAAAAATTATTTTAAAAGTTGTTTTCATTTTTATTTCTAATCAATTGATTTACTTGGAGTTATTTATGGAAATAAATAAATGAAAGATAAAGTCGCTCATTATATTAAAAACATATTCTCTCTACGAGAAAATCCAAGTAATGTTTTGATTTTTATCCTATTGATTGAAGGAGCAGAATATTTTTTGTATCTACTTTCCAAAAATCTCTCTGGCTTTCGCCATATTTCTTTCAGGAATGGCTTCTGGGTTCGGATAATTTTCTAATGCACGAGTAATGCCATCTTCTCGTAAGATTTGGATAATCGGGTAGGGTGATCGATTGGTTTTATTGGTCACATCATCCGCTGTCGTGCCTGCAAATTGATAATGTGGATGAAAACTTGCTAGCTGATAAATACCTTCGTAATCATGATCAATAATCAGGTCTTCTGCATCCGCTAATAAATCTAAATAATCATAAAAATCATCTACACTGTCTGGAAAAATCAACAGCGTCGTCTCTGGTTCTTCAGATTGATCTAAGGCATGTAGCGCTTCTAGGAAATGATTAGCAAATCTACTTAATTCTGGCTTTATAATAATTTGATAGCCAATGTTTTGCGAAAAATAAGGCTTGGCTGCAAAAGGACAAAATTGATGTTTGATAACTATCTTTTCGATCCATTGATTGGTCTCATCAATAACCGTTTCATACGCTGGAGGGAGGTTGTTCATAAATTTTTCACCATTTTAAAATGAGGAATTTCTACTTCTAGAAATTCTTTGCCGCTGGGTTTGTATTTTATTTTTTTATAAAAAGGGACCGCTGTTTTTCGGGCATGTAAGACCATCTTTTTAAACCCTAAATCTCTAGCGATGGCTTCACTTGCAGCCACCATTAATTGGCCAATTCCCTGTTTTTGCAGATTCTCCTGAACGGCTACCTGTCGCATTTTTATTGCTGAGTCGGGTAATGTTTTTAGAACTAGGCAAGCTACCAAATCTCCTGTTTGATCATAACCAGCAAGATGATATTGGTCATATTCAAGCGCAAGATCTTCGGGATAGAATTCTAATTGGAGCGGAATCCGCAAAATATCTCTCCGCAATCGCACCGTCTCATCATAGGCTGGCGTTCCAAAATCAACTAAATTAAATTGGTAAGTATTTTTCAATTGTTTAGATTATTAAATTATGCTAGTTAGCCTGTTTGCTGGTTGGCTAGTTTGCCCTCTTCTATCGGGATTCGCGATAGAAGAGGGCAGAAGCACTTCTGTAATAAATTATCAATGTTACGAGCAATCCTAAAAGTAAAAATGCTGAAAAAATTAAATAGATTCGATAAAGTATTTACGTTAAAAGATATACACGTTAAAGAATCTCTGCGTCTCTGCGAGAAACACACTTTTAAGAGCAGTCTCAATATTCAATAGCTCAAGCTTAAACCTCATGCTGAGGAAAAACGTCCATGGCCATAGACATAGACTTTCCGAATGCAGCGCGATTTAAGCCAAGATCCAATTGTAATTCATCAAAATAATAAAGCATATTTTCGGTAGCCATGTTACCGGTTAACTCATCCTTTGCCATTGGACAACCACCATAGCCACGCAAAGCGCCATCAAATCTACGACACCCATTTTCATAAGCAGTTTGAACCTTTTCCCGCCAATTATGTGATTGGGTGTGAAGATGAGCTCCAAAGATCGTATCTGGATAACGAGGAATCAAATTGCCAAATAAATAGGCAATACTATCTGGAGATGATACTCCTATGGTATCCGAAAGCGAAAAAATACGAATATCTAATTCCAGTAACCGATCAATCCATTTTTGAACAATTTCTACATTCCACTCATCTCCGTAAGGATTTCCGAAACCCATGGAGATATAAACGACCATTTGTTTTCCAGAGGCAGCACAAATATCTTGGATTTGCTTGACCCGTTCCAATGACTCCTCAATAGTAGCATTGGTATTCCGCAATTGAAAAGTCTCTGAAATCGAGAATGGATACCCCAAAAAGTCTATCTCTGAAAACTTGGCTGCATCTTCTGCACCTCTACGGTTGGCAACGATGGCCAGTAGTTTGGTATCGGTTTCTTCCAGATTCAAACCTGCCAATACTTCCGCGGTATCTCGCATCTGTGGGATGGCTTTGGGAGATACAAAACTCCCAAAATCTAACGTATGAAAGCCAACCTGAAGAAGCTGGTTCATATAGGCGATTTTTTCTTCTGTAGGAATGAAGGTTTTTAAACCTTGCATCGCATCCCTAGGACATTCTACGATGTGCACCATCTGATGGTCTGATTTTAAAAAGTCATTTAATTTGGTGGTACGAAGATAACTTCTTTTATAACTTTACGAAAATTTTACGGTAAAAACCATTTACTCTCCTAAGTGTTTGTAATTTTGTACTTAAATCGGATTTTCTACTTAGATTAATCTCGAATTCACCTTTAAAATACCTTTTTATGAATAAACCCATCGTTACCCTTATTGGATTCTTGCTCCTTATCTTAGGGATGGCCAATCTTACCTTGGTTTTGGTGGGAGTACAACTGGCGCCATTTGTCTTCTTGGATGCTGCTGGTCGAGGTATTGGTTTTTTAATCAAACTTCTAATGGTCATTTTCGGGATCGTTATCATTGTTGTTTCTCGCTCCAATTTTGATGGCGGAACCATGCCTGAATAATAATTGACTTTAGTCTGAATGAAAAATTTACCAAAATTATTTAAGGATAAAAAAGTAATGATTGTCGGAGACGTTATGGTTGATCGCTACTTATTAGGCGAAGTCAACCGGATGTCACCTGAAGCACCTGTCCCAGTTGTAGACTTTGGACAGGAAGATAATCGTTTAGGTGGAGCAGCCAATGTCGCCTTGAATGTTGCTGCCTTAGGAGGAGATCCTTTTTTGTTAAGCGTCATTGGAAAAGATCTTGAAGGCAAGGTTTTTAAACGTTTATTAAAAAAACACCAACTTACTCAAAAAGGAATTATTTCGATTCCTGAGCGACCTACAACTCTCAAAACAAGGGTGATGGCGGCTAACCAACACTTACTCCGAATTGACCGAGAAACTAAAAAGGAGATCCCGAAAATTGCCGAGCAACTGCTAATTGAAAAAGCGAAAAAAATCTTATCAAAAGAAGATATTTCTGTGATCTTGTTTCAAGATTATAATAAAGGCGTTTTGACAAAAAAAATCATTCGAGCTATTTCTAAATTAGCCAAAAAAGAAAATATCCCTACCGTCGTTGATCCAAAGTTTGACCATTTTTTTGATTATAAAAAAGTCCACTTATTCAAACCTAATTTAAAGGAGATTCGGCAAGTGGTTCCATTTCCAGTTTCCATCAATTTAGAAAGTCTAATCGCTGCGGCGGAATTTTTAGAAAAAAAGTTGAATCATTCCATCACGATGATTACCCTTTCTGAACATGGTATTTTTATTAAGAAAAATAATTTAACGCAAATAATTCCAACCGCTCCTCGAACCATTGCAGATGTCTGTGGTGCCGGAGATGCGGTGATTAGCGTAGCGGCATTAGGTTTAGCCGTAGGACTTGATATTTCAATAATCGCTAAAATTTCAAATGATGCCGGAGGGAAAGTTTGTGAAAAGGTTGGAGTAGTCCCCGTCACTATCCAAGATTTGATGTCTGCGATGAAGGATTGGAAGTACTAATTTATCTGTAATTTAATTTTTGAGTTTTTAAAGTCTTTTTTAGAAAATGGTTCCTGTTATTTACTTCACTCGATCACGATTGAAAGACGTAAGAAAACAATATTTACCTTATAAGAAAAGCTGCTTAAATAGATAATTTTCCTAATTCCCATTCCCATTCCCATTCCCATTCCCATTCCCATTCCCATTCTAATTCCCATTCCCATTCCCATTCTAATTCCCATTCTAATTCCCATTCTAATTTCCATCCCAACGAAAAAGGCCAACTACCAAAGTAGTCAGCCTTTCACTCTTTTAGAATTTATATAGAGGGGGATGAATTTCTAATAGTCGTAGAAAAATTGGGTAATATAAAAACTGATTAACCAATCAACTAATTAATATAAATTAATAAATATGCAATTTCTTTTAATTGCCGTGGAATAATTTTTTTATACAAACTCAAATAAATATCACTATTCTTTTAAAAACGATTTGATCTCATCGCTTGTTAAATTTGTTTGTAAATTTAAAGCTTGACTTCGATCTTGGAAAGTATTTACGACAATGTGGTAATAATTTCCAACCGTTTGAATAGAGGTTTGAGGATAGCCTTTCTCTATCAATCTTCCTTGCTTTTTCTGAGCATTTTCGTAATTCGCATAAACACCTGCAATTACCGTATAATCACCTGAGATTGCGCTAGAGGAAGAAGTACTTTCACTACTACCAGAATTGAAATTTGCTTTATCTACATATGTTGGAGGGGAAGTATCATTGACAAACTGAATATTAATTTCGTTATTCATTCTTAAGATTTTCACCTCTGTACGCCGATTATATTGATGCTCATCTTCGGTACATTCTTTTCCGTTGGTGCAGTGATTACGAATCGCTTCTTCTCCATATCCTACCGCTACCATCCGATTGGCTGGAAGGCCTTGTCTGATTAAGTAAGCCACAGAATTTTCTGCTCTTTTCTGACTCAATTTTTTATTATAACGACTTCCTCCGCGCGAATCTGTGTGAGAAGAAAGTTCAATTTTTACATCAGGATATTGACTTAAGAAACCAGCGAGCGCATCTAAATCAACCTTTGCGTCTGGTCGAATAGAAGCGTCATTAAAATTATAATAGATATTAGGTAGTTGGAAAACACTTCCTTCCCGGATCGTATTTGAAAATCCTCCGTTGCTACCAGTGTAGGTACTTCCATTGGTGCTAGAACCGTCAACGGTGGTAATACTTCCATCAGGATTCACAGTTCCAGTTCCATCCATACCATTGGTGCCAGTAGGGTTATTACCATCTATCCCGTTGGTGCCATTGGAACCGTTCATTCCATTACTGCCATTCATTCCATTGTCAACGATAGCAACTTCCTTATCTAAACTAACAAATATTTCTTCGGTAGAATTTTCAGTATCGACTAAAATTTGTCGGGATTGGTAGCCTGGCTTTTCAATTACAAAGGCATAGTTACCAGTAGAAAGCGCTACTGGAAATTTTCCTAAGAAATCTGTAACACCGTTTAGTCCCATCTCTGCCATCGGTACTCTTAATAAAAGGTCTGTATCTTCATCTTCTGGACTCTGTAGTTCAGGATCAGATCCACCTGTAATGGCTTTTGTGATACTTAGGTTATCTAAATTGGTATAAGTAATTGTTGCACCTTCGATCATTTCTGAGCTGATATTGTCAGAAACCATCATGGTGAAATCACGCACTACTTTAGGTCGGTTGTCCTCGTCAAATAACTCATCTAAATTGCCACTAACATAGAAGCTATAGATATCATCCGCACCATAACCTCCGTTACGGCTCGAAGAAAAATAACCATTCTTTTTATCTCGGTCAATGATAAATCCGAAATCATCATTTTCACTATTGAAAGGAGCACCAAGATTTGTAGCTGGAGACCAATCACCACCGGGACGGCTAAAAAATAAGTCTAATCCACCAAAACCAATATGTCCGTTAGAAGCAAAGTAGAGTGTTCCATCGGCGTGTACAAAAGGAAAGATTTCGTCAGACTCGGTATTAACGGAAGGACCTAAGTTTCGAGGTTCGGACCAATCATCTCCGATTTTTTTGACACTCCAAATATCCATTCCTCCGGCGCCACCTTCGCGATTGCTAGCGAAATAGAGTACATCTCCCTCTACTGAAATAGATGGGTGAACCGTATTATATTCTTTATCATTGAAAGGAAGACTAGTAATGTTTACCCATTTTCCTGCAACATTTTCAGCTTGGTAAATAGACATTTTTGTAATACCATCTTTTGCCTTAATTCTTCGACCATCCTTAGTGGTGTTTCGAGTGAAAAACATAGTTTCTCCTGTACGATCAAAAGTCAAAGGACCCTCGTGTACCGTACTTAATAGCTCGATAGAAAATGGTGTAGGAGGAAGCAATAAACCATTTTCTTCTCTTTTACTTTGGAAAATAGACATCACGTTTTTATCGATCCGTTTATCTTTCATTTTAAAGCGTTTATTAGACACTTTGGTAGAAATGAAAACAATTCCATCTTCATAGAAGGCAGGACTATATTCCAGTTTGTCGGAATTGATCGTTGCTTCGTTATTGATAAATACTTTTTTTTCTTCTTCCGTTTCCTGAGCAGAAACATTAAATACCAATATGGTAAGTAGTAGTGTTGAAAAAAAGTGTTGAAAAATATTCATATTCAATCTTTTAAAAAACTAAGAATTTGGGCCTTTAAAATTATTTATAATAAGACCTAAAAGAAAAATCTTGGATTTGCTATATCATTACGTTCCTTAAGGAAATCATAACGAACTAAAGCTTCAAAACTTCCATTATTATAATTACTTAATTCACCCAATCCTAAATCATAGGAAATACCAAATCCGAAACTATTATACTGAAACATTAATAATGCGTCAATTGACTCCCCAGCTCCGTCTCCACCTAGTCGGTAACTGACTCCAGCAGTAATTCTCTTATCATAAACGAAACTCAAATTGAAATCGAGGTCTAATGGTGCATTTTTAACACGTTTTAACAAAACAGCTGGTTTAAGATCTACTTTGCTAGAGATTGGAACCAAAGTTCCAGCCATTGCGTAAAGGTGAGGTACTTCTTCCGCCGTTTCTCTACTAATTGGATTAATACCAATTTCGTTAGGATAAATAGAAGGAACACTTACACCAAAATACATCTGCTTATGACTTAGGTAGATCCCTGCACCAAAGTTTCCGGTATATTTATTTTGAGCATCATTCGTCATCACCGAAGGATCATTCTCTTGTTGTGCTCGAACGGAAGGATCCGTAAAATCAATATTGAAATTTCTGATATTACCTTGAATACCAAAACGGAAAGAAGTCTCCTTGTTGATTTTGACATTATATGCATATGCCATCGAACCATTCCATACATTGTGAATACCATGTGTATGATTAGCAATGCTAATTCCTAAACCAACCCGGTCGCCAAATAGTGGTGTATTAAAAGACAGTAATTTACTAGTCGGTGCTTTTTCAAAACCTAACCACTGACCACGATATAGTGCCTGAAAAGAAGTAAGTCCCCGGGCGCCAGCATAGGCAGGATTTAATACCAGTTGGTTATACATAAACTGGGTGTATTGATTTTCCTGCTGACCATAGGAGGTCATCGTGCAGCAGACAATCAGGAGGATTAACAATTTTTTCATTATTCGAAATTTTTGAAGAAGACCAGAAAGTGGCTTTCTTTTTTTATTAATTTTTTAGAATTTATTATCGGCTTAATCTCTAGAATAAAAGTCTAATCTTAACGGTAGACCGTCAAATAGCCCCGCGTCACCGAGCCACCCGCTTCTTTAGTAAAGAGGTAATAGAACGTTCCGTCTGTAACAGGTTCGCCATTATACGTTCCATCCCACCAAATACCATTTCCGTATGGTTTACGACGATAAACTTCGTCTCCCCATTGATTGTAGATAATCATTTCTGCATTTGGAAAATCTTCTCCACGCAAACAGTTGATGATTAACTCATCATTAAACCCATCACCGTTTGGTGTGATTAGGGAAGGTACCATACAACTGGTGTCTTGTAATTCAATGGTGACAATAGCTTGACTACATAAATCATTTCCATCACAATTGTAACAAACTTCGTATTGGAATTGGTTGAGATCGATAAAGCTTTCATCTACCGCGAATAGGAATGTCTGACTCATTTCATCAAACGTAATCGTTCCATCATTCGGTTGTGTAACCGCTCTAACCGAAGGCGTCACATTTGGATTGATTCCATCATTTCCTAGGATGTCAATGCCAATTTCCGTCGTTCCACTATTGATGGCTACAAAATCATCCATCGCAGTTGGTTCTCCAATTACATTGACCGTAAACATAGCGGTATCAGAAGTACAACCTTCTTTTGATAGCCAATACATAATGACACAACTTCCTGGATCAATTGGTGTAATGCTAGCGATATTTCCATCTTCATCAATATCAATTGTACAACCAGCTTCTGCCATCCAATTAAATTCTAGCGTAGGGTCAGTAGTGGCAGTTCCGATTAAATTACAATTATCTCCAACACAAATTCCTTCGTCTCCACAATCAGAGAATATACTTACGTTCGGAATATTAACGGTAGAAAGCTCAACTGTTTCCGAAGTGCTACAGGAATTATTATAAGCAGTAATCGTATAACTTCCAGAAACTGGATTATTTAAAACTGGCTCTGTGGTAGTAGAAGTATAACCACTTGGGCCATTCCATCTAACACTATCAGGAGTAGGTGAACCTGCGTCGAAGTTTACCATTAATTGAACACTAGAATTACAACCTTCACCACTAGCACTAGCTTCAAAAGTAGGAGCGTCTTGAATATTATTTATAGTAACAGTCGAAGTCGCCTCGCAATTATCAGCCAATCGGCAGACAACTGTATAGTTTCCAATGTTTACACCTGGAGTAATATCTGTTACTTCCAAAGTACTACCACTTACGGTATTTCCGAGTGGTAAGGTCCATTCGTAAGTAGCACCAGCAATAGAATCAACACTTAGCGTAAAGCTTTCGCCACTACAATATTCTTCCGTTCCTCCAGCAATGGTAACACTTGTAAGTGGGTTTACAGTAATATTAAATCTACAAGTATCACTAACATTTGATCCATCCGAAAGGATAAAGCCAAAGTTGGTTGCCATACCGATTGGCATTAAGGTTCCATTCAGTGGACCTTCGATTTGTTCTGGCATTCCAATAGGACAGTTATCTGCTCCAGTAGGTAGGTTGAAAGTAACTAAAACACTATCACAATTATTATTTGCAACAATACTACTAACAACTCCTGGAGTACCACTAACAAGCATTCCATCCAAATTCATCACGATATCATCTGGACAAGTGATCGTTGGTGTAAATTGATCTTCTACAATTACATTGAATACACAAGTACTTTCATTTCCACTATTATCCAATGCCGAACAAGTAACCGTTGTCGTTCCAACATCAAAGAAGTCACCTGGGTTTTGTGTACAAATAACTCCTATGTTTTGAGTACAATTGTCAAAGGCCATTGGAATGTTAAATGAATTAACCACTGTTCCACACTGATCAGCTTCCGTTGCGAACGCTAAAACGGTAGGTGGACAAAATAGCGATGGTGGAGTAGTATCTCGAACCGTAACAATAAAATTACAAGTAGCTTGATTTCCTTGGGCATCAAAGCCTAAATAACCTACCGTTGTTTCTCCTAGAGCAAAAGTATCGCCAGGCATAAAGGTAGGACTATTAATAAACGCTTCAGAACAAGCATCCGTAATGGTAGGTTCCTGCCAAGTATAGGCCGCGCCACACATAGTTGGAGGTGCAAAAATTATAGTATCTGTAGGACAGTTTTCAATTATTGGCGGATCTGTATCTCCATTATCTACTTCAATGATGAAAGAGCAAAAAGAATCATTTCCTGCATCATCTGAAAAAGTGTAAACAACGGTTGTAGTAATAAAGAAGGTATCACCAGGACTATGTGAACTTTGTACATTTACACTTCCACAATTATCAATTGCCGCGGGTTCAGTCCAAGTAGCGGATGCTCCACATATTTCATTCAGAGGATTAATCATTAAACCATTAGGAGGACAATTGCTAACGACCGGAGCAAACGTATCACGAACTTCTACAGAGAAAACGCAAAATGCTTGGTTGCCTGCACTATCTATGGCAGCATAAGTTACCGTGGTCATTCCTTGGTCAAATAAGTCACCAGGATTGTGGGTTGGAATAAAACTTTCAATACCACAATTATCCGTAATTACTGGAATATCCCAAGAAACAGCAATCATACAATCCGTCTCATTAGCAAAAACTACAATTGGTCCTGGGCAACTCATGGTTACAGGATCTACATCATCAACCGTTACTTCAAAAGTACATTCATCGGTTGTTCCTAATCCGGTGGCTTGATAAGTTACCGTGGTAACTCCATTCATAAAGGTTAGTCCATTGGCAGAACCATTACCACCAGTTTGAACGCCCATATGGGTGAGTGTATAAGTAAGCGTTACATCATTTTCATTTGCCAAAAAGACCGGGTCTATTCCGGTTACGACCGGTGTACAAGAAAATTTATCTTGTGGACAATCAATTAAATCTTCTGGATTTGCTTCATTTACGGTAACCGTAAATGTACAATTTGCACCATCATTAGTATCATTTACGTTTCCAGTAACAATTGTTTCTCCAATTGGAAAATCTACTTGAAGGGTATTGGTAACTGGAAAATCTACTCCTGCAATGGTGTAGGTATACATTAAATCATCACTACAATTATCTACGCCCATAGGAACATCCAAAATGATTGTTGCTGAAGTTTCGCCAGCAGGAATCGTTACCTCAATATCGTCTGGACAAGTAATGGAAGGGATTTCTGTATCACCAATTTCAATGGTAATTTGGCAAGTAGTACTATTTCCAGCTGCATCACTAACGGTATAGGTGATGATAGATTCACCTACGGGGAAGGTTTGAGGCTGAACGAGTCCAACTCCATTAGCAGTTACTTCTCCAGTGATATTATATCGCACATCTTCTACTGCACAGTTGTCAGAAAAAGAATCAGGTTGTAAATTGAAATCTACAAAAGCACTACATTCGCCCGGATCATTTGGAATTACATCTGTAGAAGGACAAACAAGATCTGGAGCTTGAGCATCTTTTACTACCACATCAAGTCCACAGTTACTTTCATTTCCGCTTCCATCATAGGCTCGGAATCTTACGATTGTTGTACCCACTGGAAAGTCCGCATTAAAGCTAGTAGCTCCAGCTGGGAAACGAGTAACTACTCCGTTGATTTCATAGGTGATTGAATCAATTCCAGAACAAAAATCTTGAGCAGTAGGAGCTGGAATATCTAAATTAGCTCCACAAACATCCTCATCATTATCAACCGTGATTTCTAAACAACCACTCAAAAACATGGGGCCATCTGTATCAACAGTTTGTGATCCTGTCTCTGCCAGGAAGTCAACATCATTAAGGTCTACTGGACCATTTACATCTTCTATCATTACTAAAAGACCAGGACCAATATCTTCTATTAAAGTCAGCGGGAATTCAAACTCACCAGTTAGGGCAAATTTTATAGTAAGCAACTTAGTGCCATCTACAAGATCTACCGGAGTAGGTCGACTCCAGGCATACCAAACATGGTTTGGCGAAAGTAGATTCGTTGGTGCACCACCAGCTCCAGGAACTTCTTTGGTTGCACTAATAAATTCTAATGCAGAAGTGTCATATCGAATACCCATTTGGAATTGAGTAATATCATTAAAACCACTAGTCAGTAGGCAATAAGTTACCGTATCTGTTGCACAATCCACGGTAATGGTTGGTTGAAAAGTTAAATCTTGTGGGGCAATAACTTCATTAATAGTTACCGTGAAAGAACAATTGCTTTCATTTCCGGCAGCATCGATAATTAAGTAGGACACCGTAGTAACTCCAATCGGAAAACTTAATCCACTGGCATCATCATTACCACTATTTCCATTGTCGGTGGTATACGTGATACTTGAACCAGGACAATTTTCCGTAAATCCTAGCGGAGCAATATTGTTAACCACCGCACTTGTTTGACCAGCTGGTGCATCCATCACAACATTCATCGGACAAGCGACAGAAGGAAGTTCTCCGTCTTCTATGGTTACTGTAAAAGTGCAATCGTTTGTATTACCATTTCCATCGTAAGCCGTAATGGTTACTGTGGTCATTCCTAAATCAAAGTTTTGAGAAAATTCAGTTGCCCCTGGATCAATTAAAGTAGATACTCCATTGATCGTATAGGTTAGAGAATCAACTCCGGAGCATTCATCCGTTGCCGTTGGAGTAGGAATCACCAATCTGGCACCACAATCTCCTGAGTCAGCATCTTGGGTAATATTTTCACAAGCTCCAGTTAAAGTAGGTCCTTCATTATCTACAATAGTGACTACATCAGAACGAAGGAAATAATCCGTATCTCGAATAAGTGGAGTAGGTACTCCTTCCATGCTAATACTTACTGGAGTGATAGGAGAAAAATCATCAATTGTAATTAAAGGAGAAACAAGATCTCCAACAATATTAAAATTGATGGTTAGAATTTTTGATCCATCTGGTAACGTTGTACTAACAGGATCGCTTGGTCCTGCTACAGGGTGTGCCCAAGTATAAAAAGCAGCATCTTCGAAAATATTCGGATTGAAAGTACCCGTACCTACTAGGTCACGGGTATGACTTAGATATTCTAAAGCAGAGGTATCATAAAAAATACCCATTTGGTGAGAGGTGATACTGTCAAAATTATTGACAATTAAACACATTACTGCCGTATTATTATTACAATCAAAACTGATGGTAGGAATATATTCTAAATCTCCTCCTGTAGGAGGAACTACGGTTCCATCAACCGTTACATCAAAAGAACAACTTACTGCGTTATTACTAGCATCTGTAGCGGTATAAGTAACCGTTGTGATACCTGGATCAAACAAAGTTCCACTTACATCACCTGTTCCACTCCCGATCTGTGTACCACCCATTTCTAAAACATAGGTAGTGGTAAAACTACTACAATCATCCGTTACGATAGGAGCAAGATTCCCTACAACTACACTATTGCCTGTAACGATGGTATCATTTGGACAAATAATTTCTGGGGCGGTTACATCCGATACTTCAATAGAACCATTATTAAATTGAGAAGGGACATTCTGTAAAAGTTGCCCATTTCTAAATCCTGAGACTTCTATAATTCCTCCGGCAATAAGTGGTGGAATAAATTCTATATCAGAAATTCCTCCTCCATTGGGTACAAAACAAAGTTCAATAATGGAAGTTCCATCGTTGAGATCTAAAGACCCACTAGATCCACCCCATAAAAATCCAAGTCTACCTTCTGTAGTTTGACTAGAATTAAAAAATTCCTGAGGTGGTAAAAGTGACATCCAAGAATTAATCTGCATGACTGCAGTATCCCATTGCATAGCAAATTGCATATTGACAATAGAATCAAAATCGGTGACGTCAATTGTCACACAAAATTCATTGGTGGCACAACTAAAAGTTCCTCCATTCGCGGTAAACGTGGTGGTCTGAGCATTAGTTGAGTAACAACAAATAAATAGGAAGCAGGCTATGCTGGTAATTATCTTACGCATAATTATTTTTTTTATAAACCGGAAAAGCAGTGATAAACCACATAGGATTTATACTGCCATCAATGACATTGCTGAATAGATTGAAAAGTCTGATAATGGTGATATCGGTTTTTGGCATAAACAGGTGATTGTTCAAGTCAAAATTTGTTTTAAAATTAACACTAAAAATAAATTTT
>CALGJS010000380.1 GCA_937927835.1 uncultured Saprospiraceae bacterium
CTTGGCGGCTTTGCAGGATTGAGGTTTTGAGTTTTGAGTTTTGAGTTTTGAGTTTTGAGTTTTGAGTTTTGAGTTTTGAGTTTTGAGTTTTGAGTTTTGAGTTTTGAGTTTTGAGTTTTGAGTAAGTTCTTTTTTTTTATAAAAAACGACAAAACTTCAATTGTATTTTTATTTACTAAAAAATGAATTATCGTATTTCAGAAATTGCGGAGATTACCAACGGAAAGCTTTATGCTGCCTCCGATGATTCACGATTGATAAAAAATTTAATTTATGATAGTCGTAAATTGGTATTTCCTGAAAACACTTTGTTTATCGCGCTCGTTGGAGATCGTAATGATGGACATAAATATTTGAAAGAGCTTTACGAAAAAGGTGTTCGTTATTTTTTAGTTCAGAAAAAACCTAGAATAAAACAAATGCCACTTGCTGGCTTTGTCTTAGTTAATAACACCTTAGAAGCCTTGCAAAAACTAGCGAGTTTTCATCGACAAAAATTTAATATTCCCGTCATTGGAATAACGGGAAGCAATGGAAAAACGATTGTTAAAGAATGGCTATTTCAGGTCTTAGATTCAAAATTTCAAATCACTCGTAGTCCTAAAAGTTACAATTCTCAGTTGGGTGTTCCACTTTCTGTTTTAGAATTAAAAAAAGAAGATACACTTGGTATTTTTGAGGCAGGAATTTCACAAACGGGTGAGATGAAGAAATTAGCAAAAATAATCTCTCCGACCATCGGGATTTTCACCAATATTGGTGATGCCCATAGTGCTGGATTTAGTTCTATCACACAGAAAATAAAGGAAAAATTACGTCTTTTTAAAGATTGCGAGACATTAATTTATCGTAAGGATGATGCTCGTCTAGACAAACTAATCAAACAACATTTCAAGGAAAAAACACTCACTTGGTCTACCCTCTCTGAAGCAGACTGGCAAATTATTTCTATCACCCGAATAACCAAAAACACTACCAAAATATCCGCAATATTCAAAGATAAAAACCGACAAATCACCGTTCCTTTTACCGATCCGGCTTCTATTGAAAACATCATCCATTGTTGGGTAACTGCTACCTATTTAAAAGTATCTATTCAAAAAATAAAAGCATCCTTAAAACTTTTAGAGCCAGTAGCAATGCGACTAGAATTAAAAGCAGGCATCAACAATTGCTTATTAATTAACGACAGTTATAATGCTGATTTATCTTCTCTAAAAGCGGCGCTTAATTTTATGGCAGAACAAGGAGATGATCGCCCACGCAGAATTATCTTATCTGACATTTTAGAGTCTGGAAAAACAGCAAACCAACTATATAAAAAATTAGCCGACCTACTGAAAACGCATAAAATAGAACGTGTAATTGCCGTTGGAAAACAGATTTCAGTACTCAAGAAATTTATTTCAAAAAAGATAAAAACGAATTATTATTCAAGTACAGAAAAATTTATCACGCAACTAAAACCTAGTGATTTTCAATCCGAAATAATTTTAATAAAAGGTGCTAGAGTTTTTCATTTTGAAAAAATAGTGGCTCGTCTTAGACAAAAGCATCATCAAACCGTATTGGAAATTAATCTTAGTTCGCTTCAACATAATCTACAGTTCTACACCCAACAATTAACCCCGACAACCAAAGTAATGGTAATGGTCAAAGCTGCGGCTTATGGCGTTGGAAGTGTAGAAATTGGAAGACTACTCGCTGCCCGTTCTGTCGACTATTTGGCAGTCGCCTATACAGACGAAGGAGTCGATTTACGTAAAGCCGGTATCCACTTGCCTATCCTGGTATTGAACCCCGAAGAAGCCTCCCTCGAAGCGCTAGTTGAGCACCAACTGGAAGCAGAAATTTATAGTCTTACGCAGCTTAAACGACTGATCGAATTGACCAACCTCCCCGGGCTACCACCCCGTAGTTTTCCAGTTCATTTAAATCTTGATACCGGTATGTCTCGGCTAGGTTTACAGTCTGCAGATTTCCCCGAATTAATTAAGATTCTAAATACCTACCCAGCCTTAAAATTAGCGTCAATTTTTACTCACTTAGCGGCCAGTGATGAGGCGCGCCACGATAAATTTACCCACCAACAAATCGCTACTTATCAAAAAGGATATGCGATTATTTCTAAAAAAATTGGTTACCAACCGACCAGACACGTGCTGAATACTGCCGGAATCACCCGTTTTCCACAATACCAGATGGATATGGTACGTTTGGGAATAGGACTCTACGGCTACGATGCTGCTACTCCTGAAAGCACCCACCTAGAGACTGTACACACACTCAAAGCTAGTATTTCTCATATAAAACTGATAAAAAAAGGTACTACCATTGGTTATGGTCGAAAAGGACTTGCTCAACGGGACAGTCTTGTTGCGACCGTAACGATTGGTTATGCCGATGGGTTGCTCAGAAAAGCTGGCAATGGCCAATTCAGTGGATTACTGCATGGAATTCGAGTTCCCACCATCGGAAATATCTGTATGGACATGTGTATGATGGACATTACCGAAGTTCCACAAGCGAGTATGGGCGATGAAATTATCATATTTGGGCCTGATTTACCAGTTACAGCGTTATCGAATAGCTTGGAAACGATTCCTTATGAAATATTTACTGGAATTTCTGAGCGTGTAAAAAGGGTTTATTATCAAGAAGTAGTATAGGTAAAGTGGTGGTTTCGTTGTCTGTTGAGCAGTTTCTATTTTTAGAAAAAAATCAGGCGTAAAATTCGTATTTTTGCCGTTCGTTTAAGGTGAAAATTAAGCACTTTGGACAAGATTATTGAACATATATTCTATTAGTATAAAAAAACAGAAAAATGTCATTTCGTTTATCCATTTTAACCATCTTATTTTTCGGTATCCTACACACTGCTACTGCGCAGAAAGATCCCGTTTTATTTTCCGTTCAAAATAAACCAGTACACGTATCTGAGTTTGATTATATCTACAAAAAAACAAACGGAGAGAAGGCTGATTATTCTCAAAAGTCGCTAGATGAATATTTAGATCTTTATATTAAATTCAAATTAAAAGTACAACGTGCCCGTGATATGCAATTGGACACCATTCCAGCACTTATCAAGGAATTAAGTGGATACAGACGTCAGTTAGCGAATAGTTATTTGGTAGATAAAGAAGTTACTGAAAAACTCGTAGAGGAAGCTTACCAAAGAAGTCAAGAAGAAGTAGACATTAGCCATATCATGGTAAAGCTACCAAGTAATCCTCAACCTGCAGATACTTTGATGGCTTACAAAAAAATTATGAAAGCCAAAGCTGCACTTGATAGTGGTCAATCTTTTAGCATGGTAGCAAAAGAATACTCAGAAGATGATAATTCAAAAAACAATAGTGGCCGACTAGGCTATTTTGGTGCTATCTTCCGACCTGGTTTCTATGAAATGGAATCAGCAGCATATAATCTAAAAGTTGGTAAATATTACAAACCAATTCGTACTGCGGCAGGATATCATATTATCAAACTAAATAGCAAACGTCCTGCTCGGGGTGAAGTAGAAGCTGCTCACATTCTACTCAGAACCGAAAAAGGAAAAGATGATAAAAAACAATTAGCGACCATCGATAGCCTCCATAAGGTATTGAGCAATGGTGGAAATTTTGAAAAACTAGCTAGTGAATTTTCTCAGCATCAACAAACTGCTAAAAAAGGTGGATACATTGGTTTTGTTTCTACCAATAGTCCTGTAGAAGAATCTTTTAAAGATCAAGTATTTGATTTAAAATCAGATAAATCGTTTTCTAAGCCTTTTAAAAGTAGTGTCGGTTGGCATATTGTAAGTCGTATTTCTAAAAAACCAGTAGAAGATCCTGAAATCGCGAAGCGAAGATTACAGACAAAAATTCAGAATAGCGCCAAAGGAAAAGCAGGTAAATTTAGTCGCCAAGAGTTAGCAAAGCAAGCCATGATTGTTAAAATCAAAAAAGAAGCGAATTTTAAAGAAAAGGCGTCTGCAAAAAAACAAATGTTTGCTAATATTGACAGCACTTATACTTCACACCGCTGGAAAAAAGTTTTAACCAATCAAGATGAAATTTTCTCTTTTGGAGATAAAATGAAATACACCGTAGCTGATTTTAACGAATTTAGTAAAACGGCTTCTACCCGACTAAAACGTAATAAAAACGCAGATCCTAAATTGGTTGCCGCAAAGGTTTACCAAGAATTTATTGATGATAGCGCCTTAAAATACGAAGAAGCGCAGCTCGAAAACAAGTATCCTGAGTTCAAATCTCTGATGCGAGAATACGAAGAAGGAATATTATTATTCGAAGCGACCAAACTTCAGGTATGGGATAAGGCGTCTACTGATAGTACAGGGTTGGCAACGTTTCACTCAACGGTGCCAGATAAGTACCAATGGAAGGAGCGAGCAGTCGTTGATTTATACACTTTACGCTCTGGAAACGAAAGCAAAGTAAAAGAAATCGTTATGATGCTAGGATCTGGAAAATCTCCTGAAGAAGTATTAAGTACACTGAATAAAGAAGACCAACAGATCTTAAGCGTTCAAGAGAAAGAATACGAAAAAGGTCGAGATAAGAATCTTGATAAGATTAGTTGGAAAGAAGGAGCAGTTACTGCTGCACTAAAAAATGATCGTACAAGATCTACTTCTTTCATGGTCATCAAAAGCATTAAAGCACCTGGTATTAAAACCTTAGATGAGGCTCGTGGATATGTAATTGCAGATTATCAGGATTTTCTAGAAAAGAAATGGTTGGCAGAATTGAATGCTAATTATAAAGTAGAGAAAAACGATAAAGTCTTTAAGAGTCTGATTAAGAAATAATTTTCATGTTAAAACAGCTTTTAATATTTTTCTTATTCGTATCTAGTTGTTTTCTAGCTTGTAAAAGCGAGCAAGCACCACCAGAAGCAAACGATGTTTTACTGGCAACGGTACATGGAAAACCACTTTATCTTTCTGAAGTAAACGCCATGGTTCCTGCTGAAGCTAATCCTGAAGATAGCTCGATGATTGCGAGTGCTTTTATGGAAAAATGGATCAGAGAAGCTTTGTTGATGAATGAGGCAGAACGGAACTTACCGAAAGACTTGAAGATCGACGAGCTGGTACGTGATTATCGTGCTTCATTGATTAGACATAATTATGAAAAGATATTGGTAGAATTACAATTAGATTCTACTATAACT
>CALGJS010000381.1 GCA_937927835.1 uncultured Saprospiraceae bacterium
AAATTAAAACAGCAAGTAGTAATTGGATAGAGCGAGTAGTAAAGATTTAATGATTTTCGAGACTGTTCTGTTAAAGTGTGTCAGCGGGCTAGCTATCCTTTAGGATCATAGGCGCGGGCTGCAAAATGACACACTTGGTGGTACAGTCCCTGATTTTTAATTGTTTATCTGACTACTCGCCTATTTTTAGGAAGTCAAAACGAATAGTGATGGATTCCTTGTCAGAAAGGTAGTTGAGTTATGTAAAGCTAATGAATCGAAAAACATGGGTAATCGATTTTAAAAAAGACAACAAAAAAAATATAAAAATGAAAAACCTTTATAATATTTTACTAATCTTCCTAATCGTCTCGCTTTTTGGCGCTTGTCAAAAAGACGTCTTCACGGAAGTTCCTGGAACAATTATTCCTATTGATCCTGGTCCGATTACTATCGTGCAGACAAACCTCACTGGTGTGGTTTTAGATGCAGAAAAGGAACCAATCATAGATGCAGAAATACTTGTTGCTGGTCAAGTGGCGGTCACGGATAGCAACGGGGTTTTTAGATTTATCAACATCGACTTATCTTCCAATGGTAGTCTGATCAAGATTCTTAAAGATGGATATTTTGAAGGATTTCAATTTGTCAGTGGTTTACCAGGAGAGAATAGTTATCAGGAATCTATTTTAGTAAAAAAGGAATCCCAAAATTTTGATAGTGCAACTGGTGGGTTATTAGAAATCAACGGTGGTAGTTCTATCCAATTTCAACCCAATACTATTATGGATAATAATGGTACCAGTTATCAGGGGGAAGTGATCGTCAACGCACATTGGTATGACCCCAGTACGAAAGAAATAATTAATACCATGCCTGGAGATTTAAGAGGAATGGATTCAAACGAGCAAGCAGTTCAGTTACTTAGCTATGGAATGATGGCGGTAGAGCTATCTAGTCCTGGGGGAGCGGAATTACAACTTGGAGCAGGCAATACTGCGACCTTAAAATTTCCAATTCCCAACGGATCAAATGCGGCAGATTTTAATACGATCCCGACTTGGCACCTAGACGAAAATACGGGCGTTTGGATAGAAGAAGGCGAGGCGCTAGTAGGTGCTAATTTTCTAACGGCGGAGGTAGCTCATTTTTCATTTTGGAATTGCGATGCTCCTTTTCCTGTGGTGAATGTCAAGGGGAGATTAATCAACGAAGACGGGAGCCCAGTGCCTTACCAGCAGGTTGTTATAAAAGATGAACATAACAATATTAGTCAATCAGGATTTACCAACGAGTCTGGTGTTTTTTGTGGGATGCTACCAGCGGGAGTCGATCTAACGATTTCTATTTTATATTGTGATCAAGAATTTTTTGTTACAGAAATCAGTGCGTTATCCGTCGATCAAGACCTAGGAGACATCGACATATTGGGAGTTCCTACCATTACTATTTTAGCCTCCCTAGAAGACTGTGCATCTCTACCAGTTATCAATGGTTATGTAACACTGGAAACTGCCGTTGGTAGTCAAATAATAAGTCCTGATGCCAATGGTAATATCAATCATATATTAATCGATTGCTTAGAGTCGGAAGGAATATTGACCGCTTATGATCTTACCGCTAGTAAGGCGAGTGAACCGATAAATTTCAATATAGACCAACCGGTAATAAATCTAGAAACGATCTCCATCTGCGATGAAATAACGGGAGAATTTATCAATGTTTTTATTGAGGGTACGATTCCAAATGAACCATCTGATGATATCGAAGTGATTATCGCTGATAATCAAATTTTATATATCTTAGCGAAGGGGCCTCAATCTACAGAAGGAAACCTGATGATCAAATACGACCTAAGTCAAGATAGAGCAGAATATATAGCGTTTGGAATTAATTCGTCATGGGTCTCTGGTAGTGATTTAGAAATGGAGGTAAGTGCTTTTGGAAATGAGGGAGATTTCATCACCCTCTCATTTGATAATGGAGAGATTCGTGGAGATATGCAGGTGATGATAGACGACTTAGTAACATCTGCGGTTATAAGAGGGAAAGTTTGGTTGGACGCAAATGAAAATGGAATTAGGGAAGCAGGTGAATTACCGCTAGCTGGAAAAAATATCAGAATGGAAGGACTCATGTTATTTAGTAGCACTTATTATCCCACCTCAGGTGTGTTTGAGGCAGTTACTGATGCGGATGGTAATTTTATTTTAAATGGAGTTATTGTTGGACAGCAACATAGTTTAATTTATTTTTTAGAAAATGGAGAACAAGTTTCACCTGCTAATATCGAAAACGACGATACCATCGATTCAGATTATGTACCTTCTACTGGAGGGTCTGTTACCACTGGTTTTTTCTTAGTGGAAGAAGGGGGCGAATACATAGATTTTGGATTAGGAATTATTCAATAATTCGAATCAGGAATTAAATTTCTATTTAAGAAGCCAGAAGCCAGAAGCCAGAAGCCAGAAGCAATTATACCCTATACTTAATTGGAAGATGATGCTTCTTTGATTCACCTATTTATTTTAACCCTTGATTCGCATCAATAAACAACTTGAGCAAAACATATAAAATACAAGAAATATTAGCGGGTTGCCGTAAAAAGCAAGCCAAGTATCAACGTGCACTCGTAGATACCTACGCCGGCTATCTGCATACGACCTGCAAAAGATATTTGAATGACGATGCTTCCGCAAAAGACATGGTGCAAGATAGTTTGATGAAGATATTTGAGAATTTAGAAAAGTATGATGCTGGCAAAGGCAATTTTAAAGCATGGATTACCACCATAACAATTAGATTATGCCTTACTAAACTCAATAAGAAAAACCTTCTAGTGCTGGATCTTGATGAGCGCCATGAGTCAAATTTTGTTACCAGCGAAGGTCAATTGATACTAGACAAAATGCAAACGGAATACCTTCTTGAAATGATCAAAGAATTACCAGATGGATATAGAGTGGTCTTTAATATGGCGGCGATTGACGGATTTTCACATACAGAAATAGCCAGCCATCTGAACATTACAGAGCTTACCTCGCGGACGCGCTTATCGCGTGCTAGGCGAACGCTTCGACATAAAATTAATAATCTTAATAAACAAGAATTATGGGTCAATTCGATTTAGATAAATACTTTCGATCCAGAATAAAAAATCATTCTGACGAAATCGATACAGATGCGCTATGGAAGGGACTTGACCTTGAAGAAGAGGGTAAGGATCGAGGCCTTGTTTTCTGGATAGTCGGATTAATGACGATACTTCTCATTGGTGGAATCGCATTTTTCTATTTATCAAATAATGATACGCCTGAAACTTCTGTTAGTATTGCTACACGAGTAGAAAAATTAGAAGAAAACCTAAACGCAACGACACGTAAACTGGAGACCATCATTGCTGAATCAGCAATCAGTGATGCTAAAAAAATGGATAGTCCTCAAAATATCCAATTAGAGAAAATAACAAACACTACGGAAATTATTGATGAAAAACCTAATACTATAGCTGTTGAAAATAACAACAAAAATGATTTACGATCGACTTATGTAGAAAATTCTAAAACAACCATTAAGCAAAATACAGCACTAGATCCAACTACCCAAACTGCACCGAATCTTATTCTTCCAGTCGAGGTTTCTGAAAATAAAATATTGAAAACACCATTCACTAACTCAGAGAAAATCGAGGACCAGAAGCATTCAATTAAACCGACAGCTCAAATAGCCTCCATCGCTCCTCTAAAGATGCGTACCGTTTCAAGTCTTAATGAATCCAGCCAGATTCCAAGTCTGCTTTCAAATCAGATTAAACCCTTGAAAGTGAAAAGATCGAGGATGTCATTAAACGTTTATAGTGGCTATTCTTTTCTCCAGCGAGACCTTAAAAATAATTTATTTCCAAATGAAATAGATCCTTTGATTACTGCTAGAAACAATAGCGAATCTATGCTAAAAGCAACTAGACTTGGCGCTGAATTTCGTTACCAATTAAGATCTGGACTTTATGCCAAACTCGGTATTGAATATCAAAATATCAACGAAAAGTTCACTTGGCAATCTCAGCGTATCGACACAGTAAATATCGATGATGCGGTTGTAGCTCGGTATGTTTCTGCTCAAAATGATACGACCAATACCTACGGCGCTCGTTTAGGTACCAAAACCACGGATCAAAATTGGATTAGTTATAACAACCATAGATTGTTCAATATACCAGTTAGTCTAGGGTATGAAATAAATAGAGGACCTTGGTCCTTTTTTGCAGAAGGAAGTTTTCATTTTAATGCCCTACATAATTTTAGCGGAGAACAATTAGACGAATCTTTGTCCGTAAATTCGGAGATAAAATATAGCCGCCCTAAACAGAACTATAGTCTTTCTGCAGGTGTCGGTTATCAAATGACTTCCCATCTGAACTTATATGTACAACCACATTATCAGTCGCTGACTATTTCATTGCCGATGGGAAATGCAAAAGTTGATCAAAAATACAAACTTTATGGACTGAAACTTGGAGTTGGTTATTCATTTAACTGATCGTTCTCGACCGAAGAGATGGCGACGTTTTGAAATTGAAGTTGAGATTGATTTTTGAAGTTGAAACTTATTGTCTAATTCCCATTCTAATTCCCATTCTAATTCCCATTCTAATTCTAATTCTAATTCTAATTCCCATTCAATTTCTTCCAACTCTTAAAAGGATGCAACACCAAATTCGAGTTATAATATCGTTGATCGTCAGAAACTTCTTTCCCCAGCCAAGCGGGAGGAGTGATAGATTGATGTTCATC